>DDYW01000192.1:0-2905 GCA_002348185.1 Candidatus Hydrogenedentes bacterium UBA2224
CCGCTCAAAAGGCGGATAAACAGCGCGTCCCCGCGCACCTGGAAGCCGATGCCGTGCGAGTGGAACGGCTGACCGGGAAACTGCACCGCGTTGACGAACGCGCCTTCAAACCCGAACCGCTCCAGCCGATAATCCCGCATCCACGGCTTTCCCCGCGCCTGACCGCCCCACATCTCGGGAATTTCCGGCGAGGCGCCGCGCCACGCCAGAATGTTGCGTTTAACCTCGTCGTCCGTGAAAGTGTCGGTACTATCAAACTGGCGCCATGCCGTGACCCACCCCCCGAAGCCCAAGCCTAGCTCGCCGGGCTTGCCGATTTTCTGGCGGTCGGGGTGGTGGTCCCCGAACTCCGCCTTATGGGCCGCGTACTCCTCAAGCGTGCGTCCCGTGACCTTGCCAGCGGACACGAGATAGATATCCTCGCGCCGCTCAAACGCCTCAATTCTCCAGCGGCAGCCGGACAATACCGCCGTCACGACAGCCTCAATTGCGCTGTAGTCAGACGCGATCAGTTCGCAGCCGGGGCCAGCCACAATGAGGCTGCGCACGCATCCCGAGATGGCGGACAGGGCGGATCCGAAAAACCGTTCGATGGTGGCGAGATCGCGCGTGCGCATCATGGAAATCACGGCGTCGGCGGGTAACGTCCCCTCCAGGCGGCGCGGCGCGCCCGGCCATTTATGCTTTCGCAGGTCACCCCACCGGGAGCCGCACCACGGGCACGATGGGCCGGGCGGGAAGCGGCTCGGCTGGTCGCAGGCGTCGCACCATTGCAGGTCCGGGCCAGCCTTTGGCAGGTTCAGAGGCTGCACAAGGTCGCCGGTGGGGCGCCCGGTGCGCGCGCCGTGGTGCACGATGATGTTCCGGACGCGGCCGTCCCGGCTCACGGCGCGCGCCATGGCATAAAGCTTCTTCACGCTGGCGGATGCGACCAGTCCGCGGATCTGCAAGGCGCGCCGGCAATCCTCGGGAATGTCCGGCCGCGCCATGGCCTCGTCAACGGCCTCCGCATCCAATGCCGGAAGGTGCACGCCCCGCGCGCCCAACCACGCCAACGTCTCGGCAACCTGCGTCGGCGCTAGGCCGCCCGTGAGATCGAAGAACTCGCGGCCGTATTTTAGCTGGGCTTGCTCCAGCACGGCGATCATGTCGTGAATGGCCGGCACGTCCAGCGCCAGCCCCCGCCAGTTCATTTCCTGGTCAAGCTGCCAGAAGCGCAGTTCATCCGGGCTCATGGGGGCCATGGCCTCGGAAACCGCCTCTTCCACCAGCACGTCAGTTGCGCAGTACTGGTACAGCCGCGCCGCGTCTTCCGGATCATCGGCCGGAAAGACCCGAAGCCCGGCGTTGCCCCGCGTGGGCTTGCGCGGCATGCTGAACTTGGTCAGGAGCCGGCGCCCGTCCGTGTCTTTCCGCGCCGGTATGCGCAGCACCGGCGGAAGGTCCGCCAGCGCGCCGGGGAGGTTGTTCACGTGGGCTCGCGCCATGCTGCACCGGATCTGTGCCGGGGGCAGCGCCGGCCACCCGTGGCGGGGGCTCGCCACGTGGTGCCAGATCATTCGCTCAAACATCGCGTTGTGGAACTCGATCAGGCCGCCCGCCGCCAGCCATTCGAAAAGCGCAACCGGGCCCGGCATGCTCGGCAACCATAGCTGCGTGTACCCGGCGGGCCACCCGGGAAGGCGAAACTGGAAGCACAGGATTTCGGTGGTCGGGTGCTCGGCATAGGCGGCCACCCCCACGGCCCCAAGCCCCTTTTTAGTGGCGCCGCGCAACGGCCGCCATGCCACGCCATCCCATTCCTGCCCGGCTTCGGAATAGGTCTCGAAGTCGCCAGTCGCCACCTGTTTCATTTCGCGCCACCGGGGTAGCTCGCAGTCCAGTGGCGTTCCATGACCCCGAGGAGCAAGTCAAGGGCGTTACGCTTGCCGTGCTCCTGGCTGGCGCGCACGCCGTGCACCGGGAAGTCCCCTGCCGGGTACCAGACCGTATACGCCCCGCCAGCATCCTCCAGCCGGCCGCACATCGGGTGCGCCAGCACTGCCGCCATAGCCGCCTCAACCTGCGCCCGGTTTTCGTTTGCGTCGCTCATGCCTGTCCGCCTCCGGAAAAAAAAAGCCCCGGCAATCTCTCGACGCCGGGGCAGTTGTGGCGCCCTCAGGGGGAGGGGAAATTAGGGCGCCATCATGCCGTTCTGAACCAACAGCGCATCCGTCCAGCCGTTGGCAATGAAGCTCTCATAGCTCGCCCCGCCCGCTTTGGGGAGCATGACGCGCGCCGCAGCCGGCGGGGGCGGCGGTGCGGCAGCCGGCGGGGGCGGCGGTGCGGCAGCCGGCAGGGGCGGCGGTGCGGCAGCCGGCTGCGGCGCGGGCGCCGCCATCATGCCTTCGCGAACGAGAAGTTCGTCATTCCAGCCCGCCGCAATCATGCTCTCATACGTGGCGCCGGCCGCCTTGGGGAGCATGACCGGCCCGGCGCTGGCGGCAAGGCGCGCCCCGGAGTACGGTTCAGAAGGGGATGGCGTCGCAGGCGGAGCCGGAGGAGAGTAAGCAGCCGGGCCACCAGCAACCGGCACCGGCGGGGGAGCCGCAAAAGCCGGGGGGACGGGTGCCGACCCTCCAAAGACCTGGGCAGCATCCGGGCCGCGCTGGATGCGCGCCTCCGGTGCGCACGGCCGCGTAATTTCCACCATGTTGAGGTTGACATAGAGCCCCGGCCGCTGGTCATTCTTGTTGCCCTCGATCGTGCCGGCGACCCGCACCGTATCCCCGAGGTAGAGCGTGCGCGGATCCGTCAACGCTTCGTGCGCCGCGTAGGCGCCATAGTTGAACACCTTCGGGGCGAAAGTGCTGGAGAACTTGACCACCCAGCACCCGGCGAACCCGGGCTTGCTCCGGTTATCCGC
>DDYW01000192.1:2949-6341 GCA_002348185.1 Candidatus Hydrogenedentes bacterium UBA2224
GCCTCGGTGCGAAACGTCTGGATCAGCCACGGCAGCACACGCGGGTCCGACTTCGGAAAAGCCACCGCGATGAAAAACCGCTGCGTCGGCTGCCCCGCGTTCGGGCCGCCCTTCACGAGAAGCGGTTGCCCCTGCTGGTCGGTGGTCTGCGGGGTGAAGGCATCACCCTGAACAAGGGTGCCTTCCAATGTGAGGAAATTTGCCATGCTTCGAACCTCTCAGATGTTGGCGAAAGCTTTCGCCGCTTCGATACCAGTGAACGGCTTAAGGGTGGGAGCGCCCGGCGCGGTCACGCTGTAGGCGTCCACCACCGCCTCGTCCAACCCCTTTTCCAAAGCCTGGAGCGGGGTAACAGCCACATCAGCCTTGCACACGTCCACGCCGCAAAGCGCCGCCGTGGCTATGACCTCCGCCGCCGGCCGCGCCCATTTCCTGGAAGAGCGACCCTTTTCCATATACCAGCCGGGTGCCGGATGGCCAGATTTGAGGGCCGCCGTCACGCTGGCCACCAAAGCCGCATCGGCGGCTTTGAGACGCGCCATGGCGGCCCGGACGTAGGTCAACAGGTGCGCTCGGTCTTCTGCGGTAAGAGCGCATTCCGGCCCGCGCCGGGACACGCACATAGCCTCCCCGATCGCGGCCAACGCTGCCGGGCAGTCCAGCATTGCCGGGCAGTCGCGGCAGTACTCGCCAGAGCGCCGAGGCGCCTTTTCGTCGTCGGCCTCGCGGGCAGCCCCCCGCAGCCGGTTAATCCGCATGATCATCTTGTTCCCTGGAAGAACTAGCGTGTCCTCCGGGCCGGCCGCTTTGGAGTAGCATCGCGGTTGGAAAATTTTCATCTCCACCCGCCACCCGTCTGTCAGGTCGATATTCTTCGCAAACGCCACGCCGGCCACGTACGCGACAACCTGCCAGCACTCATACACTTCAATTTCCCGGTGACCGTACTTATAGTCATAGACCCGCAGAACCTTGGCCGCGCGATCAATACACGCAAAGTCTGGCGTCCCCGAGCAATCGCGGTGTACCGCCGGGATCGGCACCCACGTTTCAATCAGCCGCTGCGCTGGGTCCGGGCACACCTCGTTGACGCGTGCGATCATCTGGCGGGCGCAGCGGATCATCTCCGCCGTGACCGGGTACCCGTTGGGCGCAATGGCGCCTTCCGCAAGCGCGACGCCCCGCAGGCTCTCGGTAAGGTACCAATGCGCTGCGGTACCCTCCCGCGCCTCCTCGCTGTCCTCGTCCGCCGGGTACGCGGCCGCAACGCGGGGATACGCCGGGCATGCGCCCGGCCCCCACATGCCTGCCGCGCTCGGGGCGAGGCGCGCGTGAACGACGCTCATGTCCCGAGCGCGGCCCACATGCGGGCGCGCGCCTCCGGGTTGCGGGCAAGCTCCGGCACGCCCAACACACCGGCCATGCGCAGGCACTCCGCCATGACCTCCGGCGGCAGGTCACCGGCACCCTGCATCTGCGTCACCTTGGCCATAAGATCCGGAAAACTGACACCCGCACCGCCGGCAGCGGGCGGGGGCGGCGGTGCGGCCGGCGGCGGGGCGGCAGCGGGCGGGGGCGCCGGCGATGCAGAGGCCGGCCCCATCGCATGCGGGCCGGGCGCCGGGTAGAGCGCGCGAAGCTCGGCACGCACCGCATTCCACACGTCGTCCGGCGTGTTCCGGCGGCGCGCATACGTGCCGTCCCCGTTCGTGCGCTTGGTGCTGGCGTGGATGCGCTCGTCCCACGGGAAACCTTCCGCGTCCAGATCGGACGCCCCGGCGGCCGGGGGCGGCGGTGCGGCAGCGGCCGGGGGCGGCGGGGCTGCGAAAACCGATCCGTCAACGAGCGGCGGGGGTTCCACGGGCTCGGCCGGCGCGCCATCCACGGCGACACCTTCGGGGCGCCCGTGTTGCCCGTAAAGGGCGGTCAGCAGCCGCGCCAGCCCGGCGCAATCCTCGGGGGATGCGTCGTCGCTGGTGACTTCAATTTTGATCTGCATGCGGTCACCTCATAGTTGACGGGGGATAGCTAGCCCCGTATTAACCGAACGGTCAAGAGGGGCGCCACATGATTTTGCGGCAATATCAGGAAATTTTAAAAAATGAAGTCTATGCGACGTGGGACGCCGGCGCCCGCGTTGTGACCATGGTCCTCCCGACCGGCGGCGGCAAGACCGCCATTCTTGCTAAAATTGCACAAGAAAAACGGCGTCCGACTGCCATAATCGCCCATCGGCACGAAATTGTCGCTCAACTGTCTCTAGCGTTGGCTCGCTACGGGGTTTCGCACAACATCGTCGGTTCTCAAAAAACTATAAAAAATATAGCAAATTTACACGTACAAAAATTGGGACATTGCCGGATCAGCGGAAACAGCCCGGTGGTTGTCGCCAGCGTGGACACGCTCATAAAACGCACGGATCTTTCCGCCTGGGCCGCCCAAGTGGAATTTTGGGTGGTGGACGAGGGGCACCATCTCGTTCGCGACAACAAGTGGCATACCGCAATTGCCATGTTTTCGCATCCCCACGTGCGCGGCCTGCTGCCAACTGCCACGCCGCGACGCGCTGACCGCAAGGGGCTCGGCTCGGATGCCATGGGCGGCAGCGGCTTTGCGGACGCGATGGTTTCGGGTCCGCCCATGCGCTGGCTGGTGGACGAGGGGTTTTTGACAGATTACCGGGTGGTGATTGCGGATAGCCACATGGGGGAACTTCTTGGCGAGGTTGGCGCCTCGGGGGACTGGTCTAGCGCCAAGCTCAAAGCCGCAGCGGAGCGGAGCCCCATTGTCGGGGACGTGGTCGGCACCTATCGCAAATGGGGCGATGGCGGAACCGGCATTGTGTTTGCCCCGGACGTGGGGACCGCCGGCCGCATGCTGGATGCCTACCGCGCGGCGGGGGTGCGCGTGGAACTCGTGACCGGGGAAACCGATCCCGACGTGCGCGCTCGCGTGTTCGGTGGGCTGGAAACCGGGCGCCTGCAACTGGTCGTGGCGGTTGACGTGGTGTCCGAAGGGACGGACGTGCCAGCCCTTCAAGTCGGCATATTCGCGCGAGCCACCATGTCGCAAGCGGTTTACATGCAGCAGTTCGGGCGCGTGCTGCGGCCGATTTACGCGCCCGGCTATGACCTGGAAACGCGCGCCGGGCGGCTTGCAGCCATCGCTGCGAGCGTCAAGCCGACTGCCCTGATCATTGATCACGTAGGCAATTTTCTCATTCACGGGCCGCCCGACCGGCCCCACGTGTGGTCGTTGGCGGATGGCCAGAACCGCCGGGGCGGACCGTCCGACGCCATACCCATGCGCGCCTGCCTCAACCCCGAGTGCGCGCGCCCGTATGAGCGTTTTCACCCAGCCTGCCCCTACTGCGGAGTTGAGCCTCCGCCGCC
>DDYW01000101.1 GCA_002348185.1 Candidatus Hydrogenedentes bacterium UBA2224
CCTCGCCGGCTATGAGCGGGACGAGCAGGCCGGCCGCCTGACACGAACGGAAGCGCAGGCGCGGGCGATTGCCGGCATCGAGACCCTGCGCTACGGCAGCGACCGCAAGGATTACTTCTGGCTGCAGGACATGACCCCGCGGATCGTCATGCACCCGTACCGCATGGACCTGAACGGCCAGGACGTGTCCGGCTTCCGCGACCCGCGGGGCGCGGCGATCTTCCGGGAATTCGTTCGGGTCGTGCAGCGGGACGGCGAGGGGTACGCCCAGTACGTCTGGCAGTGGAACGACGATCCGAACCGCCTGGAGCCCAAGGAATCCTACGTGAAGGGGTTCGCGCCCTGGGGGTGGATTATCGGCACCGGCATCTACATCGAGGACGTCACCGGGGAGATCAAACGCATCGAGCGCCACCTGGCGCACACCTCGCTGCTCATTTCGATCGTCGTCGTGCTGCTGCTGGTCTACGTCATGTTCGAGAGCCTGCGCCTCGAGCGGGAGCGCGCCGGCGCCGAGGAGAGCCTGCATGAATCGACGGAGCGCTACCGCTCGCTGGTCGAGGCGACCACGGAAGGCACGCTGCTGGTGATGGACGGCCGCTGCCGGTACGCCAACCCGACCTTCCAGGAGATGCTCGGCGCCGGTCCGCGCGAGCTGGAGATGCTCGACCTGGCCGACCTCTTCCCGGACAGCAGGGATAACGAGAAGGCCTGGCAGCGCCTGCACGAGCTGCTGGCCGGCGGGGACCCGCGGGGCGGCTTCGACGCCGTCCTGCGGCGCCGCGACGGCAGCCTGCTGGACTGCGTGCTGTCGCCCAGCCGCATCGCCTTCGCCGAGCGCAACGGCTTCATCCTGCTCGCGCGACATGTCGCTCCCGCGCCGGACGACGATGCCGCGCAGCTTCAGCATCGGGAGCACCTGCGTCAGGTGGTAGCCGAGATGCCCCTCGGCGTGTTTCGCGCCCGCGCGACCTCGCGCGGCGCCCTGGTGGCCTGCAACCGGGCGACGACGGCGCTGCTCTCCACCTCCGACGGTGGCGAGAACCGCGCCATCTCGCTGGCCGACGTCTTTCCCACCCCGGCGCTGTACGAGGAGTTCCTCGCCGACCTGCAGCGCGACGGCACGGCCGAGCGCCGGCTGCACCTTGCCTCCCGCGAACCGAGCCGCCGCACGGTCGCCATCGTCGCCGCACTGGTTCGCGACGAGCACGGCAGCCCGCGCTTCCTCGACGGGGTGGTCGAGGACGTGACGGAGCGCGAGCAGCACGCCGCCGAGCTGGAGGCGACCGTCGAGCGCCTGCAAACCTCGCTGCTCTTCCTGCACGAACCGGTCAGCCGTGTCGGCCGCAGCGCCGTCTTCTGCGCGCTGGACACGCCCGTCCACACCGTCGCGGCGATGATGACCGAGGCGCAGGCCAGCGCGGCGCTGGTGCAGTCGGAGAGCGGCGCCGTCATCGGCATTGTCACCGACGGCGACATCCGCCACCGCGTGGTCGCCGCCGAAGTCGGCCGTAAGGAGCCGGTCGCCCGCATCATGACCGCGCCGCTGGTGACCATCTCCGAGCGCGCGGAGATCTACCAGGCCCTGCTGCTGATGGAGCAGCGGCAGATGCAGCACCTGGCGGTAGAGGACGACACCGGGCGCGTCGTGGGGGTGATTCGCAACCAGGAGCTGATGCAATTCCGCAGCTACGGCCCCATCGTCATTACCCGCGAGGTGGAGGGGGCGGCCGCCCCGGAGGACGTCGCGCGCGCGTGCCGGCGCGTGCCGGGCCTGGCGCGGGCGCTGCTCGACTCAGGCGGCCACCCGCACCTCGTCACGCGCATGATCTCCGCCGCCTGCAACGCCGCCACCGCGCGCCTGATCGCGCTGGCGGAGGAGGAGTTGGGCCCGTCCCCGGTTCCGTACGCCTTCCTGGCGCTGGGCAGCCAGGGGCGCGGGGAGATGACCCTGTCGAGCGACCAGGACAACGCCATCCTCTACCAGGATCCGGACGACGAGGAGACCGCGGCGTGCGCGGAGGCCTACCTGCTCGAGCTGGGCCGCTTCGTGTGCGGCTGGCTCGATCGCGCGGGGTATCCGCTGTGCATTGGCGAGGTGCTGGCACAGAATCAGCGCTGGTGCCGGCCGCTGTCGGCCTGGAAGCGGTATTTCACCGAATGGATCCAACTTGCTGAGCCGCAGCAGTTGCTGGAATTCACCATCTTCTTCGACTTCCGCCCCGTGCACGGCGAGGCTGAGTTGGCGCGCGCGCTGCGCCGCCACCTGTTCGCGGAGTTGCGAAATCGCCCTGCCTTTTTCCCGCACTTCGCGCAAAACGCCCTGCTCTTCAAGCCGCCAGCGCGGCTCTTCGGCCGCCTGCTGGGCGCGGGCGAGCACGCCGGACACCTCGACCTGAAGGATGCGGTGATGCCCATCGTCAACTTTGCCCGGCTCTACGCGCTGCGCCAGGAGGCGGACGCCACCCACACCCTCGACCGCCTGCAGGCACTGGCGGAAGCCGGCGTCCTCACCGAAGCGAGCGGCCGCGAGATCGGCAATGCGTATGAGCTGCTCATGCGCCTCCGCCTGCGCCAGCAGTCCGCCGCCCTCGTCGCCGGCCAGGCCCCGGACAACGCCGTGCCCCTCCGCCGGCTCCTGCAGACCGAGCACACCCTGGTCAACCAGGCCTTCGCCGAAATCAGCGCCATCCAGCAGCGCATCAGCTACGATTTCCTCGGCGGCACCACATAGGCGCATACGCTGACTAGTGCTCGACGTCCGGCCCATTTGGCCCCTTCAGCTTCGGGCACCCGGCGATAACCGTAATTACCGGCTGACGGTCAACAAAGACGGACGGCAGATTGAAAAACGCTGCACCTGGTAAAGAAAACGGAACAACTTCAGCATCGTGCTGACGGGAGATCGTTAATTCAAGGCCAGGATAACTCGCGCTCGGCAGGCTGGAGGATCCGCACGCGCATCAGTCTTCATACTTTCGGTTGATATCGGAAAAGACATTGCCTTCCTCAATTAGCCCAAATAATCGCCGGGCTTGACGTACCGCACCTCTACCTCCACCGGGCCCAGCCAGAGCTCGCGGGGACCGGTCAACTGCGGGTCGGGTTCGAGCATGCGCACGGTCAGCGCGTTCATGCCATAGCGCGGCAGCGGCCCGTATGTCAGCTCGAAGGTCATGTGCCGGGTCCAGTTGCGGTAGACTTCTTCTCCGGTTGTTGGATTGGTGACGACGGCATCGCGGGCGACCGCCTGTGGGACGATCGGCTCGCCGTTGAGCAGGAATTCGACGCGGTCCAGCCGGCTCCAGATGCTGTGCCAGGCGTTCAACTCGTTGATCCACGGGGTGCGGAGCTGGAACGCCATGCGCAGCCGCACGCGCTCCAGGTCGCCGCAGTTGGCGGATTCCTGCAGGGCGTCGCTGACCTGGAAGGTCATCTCGACACCGGTCCGCTCATCCGGCTTATCGGAAGACCAGACCAGGTGCCAGTCCTCGACACATCCCCAGCCGAGGGCATAAATCTTGTCCCGCCGCTCGATGCAGTCCGGATCGCCGACCTCCAGCAGGTGCGGGTAGGCGGCGGCGGCCGGGCCGGGATACACCTTCAACCAGTGGCCCGAGTCGTTGAAGAACAGCACGCCGTCCACCCCCTGGTGGTAGTAATTCAGGCAGGCCGCGCGCAGGTATTCGATGCGGCCGTAGCGGGCGGTGTGGTTGTAATCGTAGTTGATGGAATCGTAGGCCACGTAGACGCGCGTACTGGCATCGCGCGCCGCCGCCACCAGGGGGCGCAGGTCGTTGTGATACCCGTTGAACTGCCAGCCGCCGCTGGCCAGGTGATCGACCAGCCCCTCGCGCATCCAGGCGGCCCAATTCAGCCCGATGTCCGCGCAGGCGCCGGGGTGGGGGACATGCGCCATGATGCGCACCGGCCGCCCCTTCTCCGCGAAGATCGGCGCCAGCCGGGTCCGCAATTCGCGCAGGAAGGCGGTGAGCAGCTCCGGCTGCTCCTGCCCCGTCGGGAAATACGGCGGGCAGCGGGTGAAGTCGATTTCGACCCCATCCACATCGTAACAGGCCGCGCCCGCCAGCATCGGCGCCATCATGTGCTCGTGCACTTCGGGATAGGTGAAGTCGAGGGAGGCCAGCGGGCGCGTAGCGTGATTGCCCACCTCCAGGCCTTCGCCTTTGCCCACGGTCATTTCCTTGTGGTCGAGCCACCAGCGCGGGTGCTCCTCCCAGGTCCCGTGATGGAAGTCGTTCAGGCGGAAGGCCAGGTAGAAATCCATGCCGCGTGCCCGCGCGCACTCCGCCGCCAGGTCCACGACGTCTGCCCCCTGCTTCCACAGCTCGTGCACCGTGCCGTAGCGCCGCCGCTGCCCCTCGTCGTGGTACAGGTCGTGCCCCGGGCGGATCTTCTCCATGAACAGGCCCATGGGGCGGCCTTGCGCGTCGATATACTCATAAGGCGAGGGATCGAGGTAATCGCGCCACATCCGCGGCATATCGTACGGCCCGCCCAGGTAGGTGTGCCCCAGCCAGGAGAGGCAATCCACCTGCGTGCGCGCCAGCGGCAGCACCGCCTTGCGCAGCATGTTCTCCGGGGTGATCGGGAAATCCATGTATTGCAGCGCGTGGCCGACTTCGTGGTAGATGATGCGATATTTCGGCGTTTCGTCGCTCATGGGCATGTTGTTCGCTGCAATGCCCGGCCTTCCTCCCGCTATCTCACATCGCCAATACGGTCGCTATCATTTCGTAAAGTGAATCTTGACCGCGTTCGAGCGAAACAGCGTGGCCCGGCTGAATTGCTGATAAAACTCTCCCGGCACGGGTTTGTCGTCGGACGGCCGCGGCGCCATGGTAAAGGCCTTGAAATAGATCATCTGCAGGTAATAATCGCCCGCGGGGAGTTTCCGTGAGGAAGAGGCGGGATTATAGCCGGCGGTAAAGGTCAGTTTCGTACCGACATAGCAGTCCGTTGGAATGAAGGTCCAATCCCCCGCCGTGACGCTCCGGCGCGAGCCGCCTTGCCAGGTAAGCAGGTCGGCGACGTACTGCTTATTGCTGTCGTAGATGGCCAGTTGCGCCGGCTTCGGGATCAGGCGTTGAAAGAACGGATTAAAGAAATATTCGCCGCTGCTGGTGTTGTAGAAGCGAATATTGACGGCAAATCGTTCCCCGAGTTTGATGGTGGGTTTATCTACCGACAGCACGGCATAGCCGGTGGCCAGCGGTTGTTTCTCATGAAACGGCTCCGCCGGCGTGCCTTGTGCGGACGAGATCCGACCGTTGCTCACCAGCAGTATGGCAGCCAGCGCGAGGAGTGCGACGAAAGAAAACCAGCGCATGGGGATTCCTCCTTATGAATCGCAGACGTTTATCCTGTTGACGGCATGCGCGCCGGAAATGTTCCCGCGAGTGTTGCATATACTTTGTGGTTTCAAAACAGTTTCTTATATCATTTGTGTCCGATTAGACTCGCTTTACCTGGTTACGGACAGAAGACGGGAAGGCTGGATGCATGAATCCGCCCGTAGCCGCACCCTTTACGGGTGCGGTGAGGTAATACCAATTGCATTTGTTCCGGCCCTGAAAGGGCCACGGACTTTAGCCCAGGGTCGCGACCCTGGGGAAAGGTGACCGCTAAAACACCTGCGCCCTGAAGGGGCGCCGGGCATGATATGCGCCCGGTTCTCGAAGACAACGTTGATCATCACTCCCGCCGCCCTGCAGGGCGGAACAGCTTCGTTCCCGGTTGCCTTTCCCGGGGTTGCAACCCCGGGCTAAAGTCCGTGGCCCTTTCAGGGCCGGAACAAACGCAATTGGTATAAGCCTGTATGCATAGCCTGACCGCACGACGCCATACATACAGGCTTACCGAACCGCACCTGTAAAGGGCTTATCTTTATACACATCTCGTTTTTCGATCACGGCGCTGTTTTCGCCGGCCCGCCCCGGCGATCAAATCGCCGGGCTCTCCTTAGACGCCTCCTGCAAGGAGGCTGTTGATGCTGATGCCTGAAGCCGGATTGATCCGGCGTCTTAGACTAGCCCGGCCTTTGAAGGCCGGGGCGGGCGGGTGGGAACCAGCGCCGTGACCGAAAAACGAAATGTGTATAAAGATGAGCCCGTAAAGGGTGCGGCTACGGGCGGGTCCATGCATCCAGCCTTCCAGGCGAGAGACGGGTTCGATTAAACACAAATGGTATTAAAACGTAATCACCCTGCTGTCCGACTTCAACCAATCCGTCAGCGTCGGCCCGGTGCCGAAGACTTCGATGCCCAGGTCGGAAAGCCGGTCCGC
>DDYW01000008.1 GCA_002348185.1 Candidatus Hydrogenedentes bacterium UBA2224
AGGTGTC
The DNA here is from genome assembly GCA_002348185.1 of Candidatus Hydrogenedentes bacterium UBA2224. GTDB lineage: Bacteria > Hydrogenedentota > Hydrogenedentia > Hydrogenedentales > SLHB01 > UBA2224. The sequence goes on from DDYW01000008.1 coordinate 8, forward strand.
GAATTTGAGTAGCCGCGGGCGTAGCCCGTGGATCGGGCGCGGCCCCCCCCTACCGACCCCCGAACGGGGGTCGAACAAATCTGGCGCCGTTGTTCGGTCCTTTCCCTCCGGGCGCTCAGCCGCCCGCTTTGTGGGCCAGTTCGCCAAAGCGGTGCACGACCGCCAACGCGGGATCGAGCGGCACGTCCGCATGCGGCGTCCCCGGCGGCGTCGCGATAAGGGGCGTGGTGCGAATGGTCTTTCCCGCGAACTGCGGCAGCCACTGCCGTTCCGCTTCGAGCATATCCGCGGCCATATCCCGGATTTCCTTCAGGGTGAGGCAGGCCGACGTCAGCGGATCCAGGGCGCAGGCCGCCACGACCAGTTCGGGATCGCCCGTAATGGCCGCCTCGACCGCCAGGCCCTGCACCGTCACGTTGCTCTGGTTGAGCGCCGCGCACTGCGCCGGCAGCGCCCCCACCACCGTCGGATGCAGGCCCAGACGGTCCGCGAACACCGGTACCTCGACGCAGCACCCGTTCGGAAGGTTGCTGATGTAACCGTCGTTGCGCACGTTCCCCTGGAAGCGGAACAGTTTACCGGTCTCGAGGGCTTCCAGGATGTACGAACAATACTCCACGCTGCGCTTCGTGAGCTGCACCGGTTCGTCCGCCAGGTAATCCTCGTTCATCAGGTGGTCGCCGATCAGCTTGCACCACTTGTAATACGCGCCCGATTCCCCGCCGAAGGCCGGTTCGTCGCAGTACAGGTCGAGCGCCTTCCGGCTGCTGCGGAACCACGGAACATACTCGCTCAGGTGGCCTGTGCTTTCCGTCATGAAATAGCCGAAGTGGCGCATCACCTCGATGCGCACCTTTTCGTTGATGTAATACTCGGGTTTCTCGCAGACCTCCTTGAACTTCGGGTAGAGATCCTGCCCGTGGTGCTTCATATCGAGAAACCAGCCCATGTGGTTGATGCCCGCGACTTTCGCGTCGATCTCCTCCTTCGGCACGCCCACATACCCTGAAATCAGGTCCAGGGTCGTCTGCACCCCGTGGCACAGGCCCACAAAACTGATCTCCGGCACTGTCCCCAGCGCCCAGCACACCGGCGCCATCGGGTTGACGTAATTCAGAATGTACGCGTGGGGGCAGAGTTCCTTCACGTCGTTCGCGATATCCAGAATCTCCGGAATGCTGCGCAACGCCCGGAAGATCCCTCCCGGCCCCAGCGTATCGCCGATGCACTGGTCCACTCCGTGCTTCATCGGCACCTCGTAGTCCGCCCCGAACGCTTCTACGCCGCCGATCTGCAGCATCAGGATCACGTAATCCGCGTCCTTCAGCGCCTCCCGGCGGTCCAGAGTCACCGATACCTTCGCGTCCAGCCCGTTGGCCTTCACCACCGCGTCCGCGAACCGCTTCATCCGCTTCAATTTCGGCATCGTCCGGCTCATCAGCCGGAACTCGCTGTTCTTGAGCGCCGGCGTGGCCAGAAGGTCCATCATCAGCGTCTTGCAGAACACGATACTCCCCGCTCCAATCATCGCGATTCGTGGCATGACGACATCCTCCGTTCTATTGCGAAGACTCGTTGCTCGTTCATCACATTCTATCCGCTTCATCCGGAGATGACGCGGGTTTCCGGGCACCTTCACTCGCTTTCGTGGCGGCGTGTCAAGCAGTCGCGGTAGAGCTGTTCATACTGGTCGACAATCTTATCTTCGGCAAAGAGTTCGTGGGCGCGTGCGCGGCCTTTGGCGCCCATGGCGCGGGCTTTCTGCTCGTCAAGCAGGATATCGAGGGCGCAGCGGGCCATGGCGTCGGTGTCGCCCACCTCGCAGAGGTAGCCCGTGACGCCGTGATCGACCACTTCGCAGATGCCGCCGGAGGCCGTGCCGAGGACGGGCACGCCCGACAGCATGGCTTCGAGGGGGACGAGCCCGAAACTCTCGTGTTCGCTGGGCTGAAACACCAGATCCGCGAGCGGCAGGATGCTCTCGACCGTCTCGCTGTTGCCGAGATAGGCGATCTTGTCGGTGATGCCGAGCTGGCGGGCGACGCCGGTCGCCGAAATGCGTTCCGGGCCGTCGCCGACCATGATCAGGCGCGCGTTGACGCGTTCGAGGATCTTCTTGAAGGTGCGGACGACGTCGGTGACACGCTTGACGGGCCGGAAATTGCTGATGTGCATGACGATTTTCTCGTCCGGTTTCGCCAGATTTTCGCGGTTTGCGACGGGCACGTTGAACCGGTCGAGGTTGACGAAATTGTAGATGGTGTGGATGGGTTTCGACAGTTCAAAGGCCTGCTGGGTTTCGTTGGCCAGCCAGTTGGAGACGGCCGTGACGGTGCAGCTCCGTTCCATGGCGAATTTTGTGAGATGAAAGTAGGAGGGGTCGATGCCCACCAGGGTGATGTCCGTGCCGTGCAGGGTGGTGACGATGTGAAACCGCTGGTCTTTCGGCATCATCTCCCGCGCGATCACCGCGCAGGCCGCGTAGGGGATGGCGTAGTGCACGTGCCAGAGCTCGATGTCGTGTTCCATCGCCACCTCGAACATCTTGGTCGACAGCGCGAGGGTGAAGGGGAGATGGCGAAAGAGGGGGTAGGGCACCAGATTGACGGTGTGGCAGAAGATGTTCTCGTAAAACCCCCGCAGCCGGAACAGGGGCTCGGTGGTCACAAAATGGACGGCGTGCCCGCGTTTCGCCAGGGCAATACCGAGTTCGGTCGCCAGGATGCCGCTGCCCCCTGCCGTTGAATGGCAGGAGATGCCTATTCTCATCAGACCATCTCCAGATTGGGCAGTGTGTCAATCCCGAGCGGGTGGGTGGTGTAGAGGGGTTCCCCGTATTGCACCCCGATCCGGTGGCCCCAGTAGGCTGCCCGCGTGCGCACAAAATCCCAGAACTGCGGACTCGATACATACGTCGGGTACCCCTCGTATTCGGGATTGTAAAACTGCGATTTGTACTGCTGCAACGCCTCCAGTTTCGCTTCCATGTGCTCCGAGATGTCCATAACCAGTTGCGGAATCGTGGGATCGCCATAGACCCGGTAAAAGTACCGCCGCATGGCCCGGTGCGGTTCCCGCTGGGCGTCCGGATCCAGGTGGGCCAGGCCCGCGAAATAATTCGCGTCGCGGACGAGTTCATGCGCGACGCCGTGATCCGGATGCCGGTCGTCGCTCATGGGGGCGATGAGCACTTTCGGCCGGAACGACCGCAGCAGGGGGATCAGTTTCTTCTGCTGCTCGCTGGTGTTGGCGAGCTTCCCGTCTTTAAGCTTGGCGCATTCGCGGCGTTTTACGCCCAGGATCTTCGCTGCCACCTTGGCTTCCTCCGCCCGCTCGCCCGGGGAGCCCCGCGACGCCAGTTCCCCTTCGGTGAGGTCCAGGATGCCCACCGAATACCCCTGCGATACCATCTTGTGGATGAGGCCGCCTACCCCGACTTCCGCATCGTCCGGATGGGCGCCCACGACCAGTATGTCGACCGTTGTCATAGTTCCACCTCGCGCTGTTGGAAAGACCCGATGTCGATTTCGTCGAGCAGGCGCGCCATCAAACCCCAGCCGTGCTCAAACAGGAACGAGACCACAGTATACACACGTTCCTGGGGTTTCCGCCAGGGAACGAGGCTCCACTGAAGCCGCTCCACCTGCCGGCAGACCACTTCCACCCGGTCCTGGTCACGGCGGGCCAGCGTATCCAGGATGCGCTCAAACTGGTCGTCCACCCGCCCGCTTACGGCATGCACCATCTCATGCGCGACCGGGTCGCTGCCCTCCAGGGTTTTCAGGAGGCGGTCGAACCTGGCCTGAAGATCGGCTCTGGCGGTTGTAATAGATTGGTAAGACGGATCTTTGGATGTGTTATGAAACACTTTATGTTCCACGTGTTCCAAGGGTTGTTCCAGAGATTGTAAGGTTAATCCCAGTTTGGACATAAGCTTATTGAGGCGGGTCGTGGTCAGCACGCACCGGGCGCGGGGATACACGACGGGCATCGGCTGGCGAAACAGCTCAAAGACCCCCTTAAGCTGCCCCCAATAGGCGATTTCTGACGGACCGCCCACGTAGGCCAGGGCATGGAACAGGTGTTGCTGAACTACCGGGCGCAACGCGACGTTCGCGCTGAAGCGCTCAGGCTCGGCCTTAAGAATTTGCAATAACTGGTCTTGTGTGAAATCGGTCTTCTCTTCCGGAAGCTGAAATCGGCTGCCGTCAAAGACCACCTTGCGGCGGCGGCCCTTTACTTCCAGGAAGAAGTTGCATTCGTCGTCTGACTTGCTGACCTGCTGCTGAAAGTCTATGCTTGACAACGACTTACCGGAAGCGTTCAGCCTCCGTGTGGATTCAAGGGGATTTCGGATTTCCTGCTCCATCACTTCCGTCTGCAGCCTTCTGGCCTCGGGAAGGTGTGGCGCAAACAGGACCAGGGGCGTATCGCGGAACAGGCGCGCAAGAATCCGCACGGACCAGTCGCAGAGGGAATCGGATGCCGAAGCGCTTTCATGCAGAAACGCGACCACGTCGCCGGTCTGTTCGGACTTTCGGGCCTCCCGCGCGGCCGTATCGATGGCCTCATGGACCCACGCTTCGAGCGGCACCCGGTACATGGGGAGGCCGGACACGTCCTGGCGTGGTGCGTAGGTCAGGCTGAGCGGGGCGTCCTTCTTGGTGAGGAAATGCGCGGTGGCGGCTTCTTCGAAATCGTGGTCCTCGCTGGCCGCCCAGAACAGCGGCACGCACCGCGTCCCTGACCGTTCCTCGACCTCACGGGCGAGTTTGATGCAGGTCATCGCCTTGTACACCGTATACAGCGGCCCGGAAAAGAGCCCCGGCTGCTGCCCGGTGGCCACCACGAGTTCCGTCCCGTCAAAGGCAGCTCCCGACCCGATGCGGGCGTTATACGCGCGCAGGGCATTCACGAGCGGTTCAGGCCATGCGACGGGACGGGGGACTTCGTTCAGCAGACTTGAGGGGGGCGAAGCGTAGAACGGCATCAAATCCGGGGATTCGCTCAGGTATTCTTCGAAGAGATCACGCAACCCGTCACTCCTTGCTTCCGCACGCGATCATGCGCGGGGCCTCCGAATCGAGCCCGGCGCCGGTGTAATCGCCGTACAGGGCCTCGACGCGCAGGCCGCCCGCATGGAGCAGGCCTTCAAACTCACACGGACTGTACAGTTGCACGGATTCTTCGACGTCGCGGATGGCCAGCCCATTGTAAAGCACAGTCGTGTGTTTGTTTATACGGTTGCGCTCGAAATCGACCCAGCGCCGGTCACACATTTCATACTCCCCCTGTGTCCGCACACTCTCGGGCACCAGTTGGGCGATGGCACTCTCCCGGTTCACATAGTCGATGAAGAACCGTCCGCCGGGTTTCAAGGCCGCCGCCACCTCGCAGACTACCCGGAGATTGTCCTCCAGGTCAAAAAAGTACCCGAACGACGTAAAGAAGTTGGTCACGGCATCGAACGCCCCGCGGAACGGGATCGCCCGCATGTCGGCCCGAACCAGTGCGCAGTCCATTCCCACGGAATCGTGGGCCAGACGCAGGAGCGCCTCCGAGTAGTCGAGCCCGGTCAGGTCGCCGCACCAGTTCCGTAAGTGGCTCATATGGCGTCCGTTACCGCAGCACAGATCCAGGACGCGCTCCGTGCCTCCCAGACCCAGTTCGGCGGCAGCAAACTCGGCCTCGGGCCGGGCCGCCTCGACTGTGCGGTGGGCGTAGAGAATGGGGTAGAGGTGGTCAAAGGCCCTGGCATACCAGTCCGGAGCGATATCTTCGGGGAAGTCCGTCATCCGTTACCGCCTGGTTTCCGGCTCGCCCACGTGATGGATCTTGAGGAAATTTGTGCGGCCCCCGATCAGCAGCGGCGTGCCTCCGACAATAATGACCGTATCGTCCTTCGAGGCCAGGCCTTCGCGGTGCAGTATCTCGTCGACCTGCCTGACCATGGCATTGAGATTCTCCGTCTCCTCTCCGGGCAGGGCCTGAACGCCCCAGTACAGGGCGCAGCGCCGGCGGGTCGTCTCGCGTACCGTTACCGCCACCACGGGTTTTCTCGGGCGGTGCCGCGAGATCATACGCGCGCTGTAACCCGACATGGTGAAGCATGTTATGCACTTGGCGCCGACGTCCTCCGCGGCATGGCTGGCCGCCTGTCCGATGGCGTGGGCAAAGGTCGGGTCGACACAGCAGAGGGTATCAGGCACCGCCGGGGAGGAGCGCGGCAGTTGGCCCACGACCTCGTCGGTCTTTTTAGCGACCTGGGCCATGGTGGCCACCGACTCGATCGGGTAACGTCCGACCGCCGTCTCGCCGCTCAGCATCAACGCGTCGGTGCCGTCGTGAATGGCATTGGCGATATCCGCGACTTCCGCGCGAGTGGGGCGGGCGTTGACCATCATGGACTCGAGCATCTGCGTGGCCGTGATCACCGGCACCCCGTTGCGGTTGCATTTGCGGATCACGTCTTTCTGAACCTGAGGAACCTCGTCCAAGGCCATCTCAACGCCCAGATCGCCCCGGGCCACCATGACCGCGTCGGTCACGCCGATAATGTCGTCGATGGCGGCGACGGCTTCCGGGCGCTCAATCTTCGCCACCACGGAGGTCTCGTACCCGCTTCGCGCAATCCGATCTTTCAGAGCGCGGATGTCATCCGCCGAACGCACGAACGAAAGCGCCACATAGTCCACGCCCAGCTCCAGGGAAAACGAGAGGTCCTCCGCGTCTTTTTCCGTCAGCGCGGCGGCGCTCACTGCGACGCCCGGCAGGTTGATGCCTTTGGACTGGCCCAGCTCGCCGCCGCGCAGCACCGTGCAGTGGACGTCAGGTCCGGCCACTTCGACCACGCGCAGCTCGAGCATGCCATCCGCGAGGAGGAGCCGGTTGCCTGCCGCGACGTCCCGGGGGAGGGCGTCGTAGGTGGTCGTGACGCATTGGGCATCTCCCGGAACCTCCCGGGTCGTGATGCAGATCGGGGCGCCGGGCACCAGCGTGACGGGGTTCCCGCCCGCAAGGCGCCCGGTACGGATTTTCGGTCCCTGGAGATCGGCCATCACGGCCACGGGCCTGCCGATCCTGGCGGCTGCGTGGCGAACCGTCTCGAACATCGTGCGATGGTCGTCGTGCGTCCCGTGCGAGAAATTCAGGCGCGCGACGTCCATCCCCTCGAGCATGAGGCGTTCGATAGTGGGAACGTCGTTCGACCTGGGCCCCAGTGTGCAGACGATCTTGGTCCGCCGCATAGCCGCTTACTCCTGGTGGTCCGTGAACACCTCGTAAATCGCGCGCACCGCGGATTCCATGTCGGTGTCCTCGACACCCACGATGATGTTGTTTTCGGAGGACCCCTGGTCGATGACGCGGATATTCACCCTGGCTTCGGAGAGCGCGCCCATGAGTTTTGCGGCAATGCCGATGTGGCCGGCCATGCCCTGGCCCACCGTGGCGATGAGCGCCAGACCCGGGGTGAGGTCGATCCGGTCGGGTTCGCACCGGCGCTCGATGGCCTTGATCACCGCGGGACCGTGGCTGCCCAACTGGTCGTCCCGGACGATGACGGACACGGTGTCGATACTCGACGGCATGTGCTCGAAACTGATCCCGAACTCTTCCAGCACCATCAACACACGTCGGCCGAACCCCAATTCGCGGTTCATGAGCGCCTTCTCGATGGTGAGCATGGTAAAGCCTTTGCGCGCCGCGATACCGCAGACGGGTTCGGTGCTCTCGCGCGAGGCCACGATCATCGTGCCGGGGGCGTCCGGGGCATGTGTATTGCGGATATTGACCGGGATGCCGGATTCGCGCACGGGGAAGATCGCCTCGTCGTGAAGCACCTTGGCGCCCATGTACGAAAGCTCGCGCAGCTCCCGGTAGGTCACTTTCTCAATACGCCGCGCATGCGGCACGATCCGGGGATCGGCCATCCGGAACCCGGAGACGTCGGTCCAGTTTTCGTAGAGCTCGGAATGGGTAGCACGGGCCACGATGGCCCCGGTAACGTCGCTGCCGCCGCGCGAAAACGTCCGGATGCGGCCGTCCGGCGTGGCCCCGTAAAAACCGGGCACCACCCACGGGCCGTCACCAGTCAGGCGTTTCGCCAGCGCGTCGTAGGTCCTGGTGTCGAGCAGTCCTTCCGCGTCAAAAAAGATGCATTCGGCCGGGTCGACAAACGTCGCTCCCAGAAACTCGGCCATGAGCAATCCGTTCAGATATTCTCCGCGCGACGCCAGGTAATCCGGTTCGGTATGCTGCTCGCCCTCGGCCGCGATGTGCGCCATGTGCATGCCCACGTCGAACGCGATGCCGAGGTCCGCGGCCAGTTCGGCGAAGCGCGTGGCGATAATGTCCCGGGGCTGGGACGCATCCAGGCCCTGTCTGGCCAGGCTGTGCCACGCGTACAACAGGTCCGTAATCTTCTTGTCGTCGTCCGTGCGCTTGCCCGGCGCCGACGGTACGATGAAGCGCCGGTCCGGATTGGCGCGGATAATGGCAGCGGCTTTGCGGAAACAGTGGGCGTCCGCGAGGGAAGACCCCCCAAACTTGCACGTGATGAGTCCCATGGCCTTACCGGTTTCTCCTTCCTTCGCGCATGCCATGCGCCTTGCGTTGTCGCTGCGTTCGAGCGGGGACACGTAGTTGCGCCGCGGACGGCGCCTGGAACATGTCCCCGATCTTCGTTCTTTTCCCCGGTGTGGGACCACGCTTGCCCGCGTGGTCATTCCCGGTTGCATCGTCTACGGGCGAGCCCAATGGCTTATGAGACGCTCCCCCCGCTATTCCTAGAGCGAAGAAAGCCACCGGAGAATGTCGTTGTACGTCACAAACAGCAGCAGGCTGACGATCAACACGAGGCCGACCTGCTGAATGCGTTCCTGCGCCTTCACCGGAAGGGGTTTTCTCCGTATGCCTTCCCACGTGAGGAACAGGAGATGTCCCCCGTCCAGAATTGGAAGGGGCAGCAGATTGAACACGCAGAGGTTCACGCTGATGAACGCCGTGATTTTGAGCAGCCACATGAGCCCCATGCTCGCGGCCGTCGTCGTGACCTGGTAGATCAGCACCGGACCGCCCAAATCCTTTGGGCGGACCGTGCCCGTGAACAGCATCACGAGCGTTTCCACGGTCCGCGACAGCGAGGAATACCCCTCTCGAGTGGCCTCCGGAAACACCTGCAGCGGCGGTATCCGGTAAAACACCGTGATCTGCCCCCAGATAATTCCGATCTGCGCGGCGGGTTCGGGCGTGACTTCCACGGTCTTGATTTCCGCCTGCTGGCGCAAGCCGGCCAGTACCGCCTTCTGCTGAACCTTGAGGGTCAGGGGCTTCCCCGCGTTGTTGCGTTCCGCGTCGCGCATCGTTTCCGCGGTCGCCGGCTCGCCGTTTACTTCCAGAATGACGTCGCCGCGCCGGAGCCCGGTGCGCTCCGCCACCTCGTCCGAAACGTAGCCGACGGTGGGCGGGGTGTCCTGGTCGCCTTCTTCCTCACTGTACAGCGATGGAGAGAAAACAATGTCCTCCAGCCGGCCCAGGATTGTCGGCTGGAGCGTGATAAGGAGGTTTTCGGCGCCCCGCTTCACGTCGAGGAGAACGCTGTCGCCGCTCTTGACACCCTCCAGGAATTTCACAAAGGTCGCGGTATCCACGACCTGTCCGTCTACGCGGAGGATGACGTCGCCCGGCTGGAGCCCGGCCTGGGCGGCGGGCAGGTCCGGCAGGACGCGGTCAATCAGGGCGGTCTGGAACGGCGCGATGCCGAACTGGGTGTGTTCGCTGCCGTCGAGCAGCTTCGGTTCGATCCGGGACAAGTACCGGACAGGCCCGTCCTCCTCGGAGCGCTCGATGACCACGTCCAGGGTCTTTTCGGCCCCCAGGATCGCGGCGAAGCTGACATCGGAGAAACTGCGCATGACCTCGCCGTCGATGGTCAGGATCCGGTCGCCGGTTCGCCATCCCTGGGCATCAGGTTCGCGTGAAGGGTCGACGGGGCCGCCCTCGGCGGACAAGCGATAGAGCGGGGCGCTTGCCGCGGGGCTCTCCGGCTTCACATACCCAACCCGGGCAAGAACTTCCGACTCGGGGACCTGCGTGCCCGCGGCGGCCACGATACCGTACAGGAGGATTCCCAGCACCAGGTTCATGAAGGGTCCTGCCGCAATCACGATCATGCGCTGCCACACCGGTTTGTTGTTGTACCAGCGCTCGGGGGGGACATGACCGTAGTCTTTCGCGCGCTCCTCCTCGCTCAAGGGCGCGTCCTCCTGCCCCGCCATTTTGACGTAACCGCCTATCGGCAAAGCGCCTATGCAGTAGTCTGTTTCGCCGAGGCGAATACCGGCCACCCGCGGCGGCATGCCCAGACTGAACCGGTCCACGTAAATGCCACAGGCTTTCGCGGCTAGAAAGTGCCCCATTTCATGGAAGAAAATCAGCACCCCCAGCACAACAATGAAGACAAGTACGTCCACCAAAAGCATGAGATCGCGCTCCGTAACCCTTTTTGCCGGCCGCGTCATCGCGGCCATCAATCTGGCTGCACCGTCCGCACGGTTCCGTGGAATCATAGCACATCGCTATCTTTGGTCTAAACAACGCGGGTGCACCTC
>DDYW01000091.1 GCA_002348185.1 Candidatus Hydrogenedentes bacterium UBA2224
TACCCGGCGGGTATCACCTCCGGCATGGACTTTCCGTGATCCGGCGGAACGACGCCTGACGCACAGCCGCGCGTAAGCGAGGCAGCGTAAAGCCACAAGCGCCGGGAGCAGCAATGCTCCCGGCGCTTGTTGTCTTTCCGTCGTGGGGTGATCGGCCACCGAGGGCACAGAGAACAGAGAGTTTCAAAACGCCCAGATTAAAGAAGGGGGGATCCCGTAGCGCAGGCGTCTCGCCTGCGCTACAAGATACGAATGTCCCCGCGAAAGACGGTCCGGAGAAGAAGACNNCCGCGGCGCGACCACGTGTCCCCGTGCGAACCGGATGGGCAGCCACGGGGGGCGGCCCCTGCAATGGGGACCGGACGGGCTTCCCCTGCAGACGCTGAAGATGGGGCTTCGGGGACCCCGGAACGGGGTCCAATGTGAGTAGCCCCGGGCGCAGCCCGGGGATCATCCGCATCACAACGGCCCAACCCCGAAAGGGGTTGAACAACCCTGCAAATCTGTTCAACCCCCATTCGGGGTTGGCGTCGGAGGTCGCCGCAGGTCCACGGGCTGCGCCCGTGGCTTAGCCGGCGATTCGGATTCTCGATTATACTGGCGGGACCGGAGTAAGCTGTGCCCGGCGAAGGAAAGGAGCTCGTGATGGCGTTGGGTACGAAAGGACCGCGGAAGCGGCGCTTGAAGCACGTGGTGGGAGCGCCGCCGGGAACGATCAAGGCCGATCCGAACGGCCGGAAACCGGCGCTTCACCTCATCGCGTATGGTCCTGACGATTTCCGGGAGTTTTCGGAGCCCGATCTGGGTGCGATTCCGGCGCTCAAGAAGAAGTGGCCCGTGCTGTGGCTGAACGTGGATGGTCTGGGCGACGCGGACGTGCTTACGGCCATCGGACGCACGTTCGACATCCATGGCCTGGCCCTCGAAGACGTGCTCACCATGAACCAGCGGGCGAAGATCGAGGATTACGACAAGCGGCTGTTCGTGGTGATGCGCATGCTGGAGCCGGATCACACCGTCAACACGGAGCAATTGAGCCTCTTCGTGGGGGACGGGTTTGTGGTGACGTTTCAGGAACATCCGGGCGATTGCCTCGACCCGGTCCGGAAGCGCATCCGGGACGGGCTGGGCCGGGTGCGGACCATGGCGGCCGACTACCTGGCCTACAGCATTATCGACGCGGTCGTGGATGCCTATTTTCCGTACCTGGACGATTTCAGCGAGAAGCTCGAGACGCTGGAAGACGACGCCCTGTACCGGCCGACGCCGGAGATCGCGGCGCGCATTCACGAGGCGAAACGCGATTTGCTGGTCTTGCGGCGGGCCATGGCGCCGATGCGCGAGGGGTTGAGCGTGCTGGTGCAGGGCAGGACCGGCCACATCTCCGAAACGACGCGGCTCCATCTCCGGGACTGCTACGACCACAGCATCATGCTGCTGGAGATGATGGAATCGTACCGGGAACTGACGGGAAGTCTGCTCGATGTGTATCTGTCGAGCATGAGCAACCGCATGAACGAAATCATGAAGATGCTGACGCTCATCTCGACGATCTTTATCCCCTTGAGTTTTCTGACGGGGCTGTACGGGATGAACTTTGATCACCAGGCGTCGCCGTGGAACATGCCCGAGCTTCACATGCGCTATGGCTATCCGATCTTTCTGGGGGTGGTTCTGGCGATCGGCGTCATCCAACTCGTGCTCTATTGGAGACGCGGATGGTTTGGCGGGGTCCGCGGCAGACCCGTTGCGCCGCCGTCGGAACGCGACCGGGACCAACACTGAAACGCGACTGACTGGAGGCCTGCATGGCGGCGCTGTATCTGGTACCCACCCCCATCGGCAATCTGGAAGACATGACGTACCGCGCGGTGCGCGTGTTGCGCGAGACCGAGGCGCTGGCCTGTGAAGACACGCGCCGGACCCGCGTGCTGCTCGAACACTATGGGATTCCGAAACCCAAGACGGTCTTTTCGTATCACGAGCACAACGAGCTGGCCGCGGGCAGACGTATCCTGGGACTGCTGGATGCCGGCGTCTCGGTGGCGGTGTGCTCGAATGCAGGGTTTCCCGGCGTGAGCGACCCCGGGTTCCGGATCGTCTCCGGGGCGATTGAGGCGGGCCACGAGGTCATCGCGCTGCCCGGGGCGAGCGCGGTTCACGTGGCGCTGGTGCAGTCCGGGCTGCCGACGTCGAGTTATGTGTTTAAAGGGTTTCCGCCGCGCAAGAGCGGCGCGCGCCGCCGGTTTCTCGCCCTGGAACGCGACCTGCCCCACACGCTGGTGCTCTATGAATCGCCGTTCCGCATCGGCGCGCTCCTCGCCGATGCCCTCGCCGAACTGGGGAACCGGCGGGCGGCGGTGTGCATTGAGCTGACGAAGATGTTTGAGGATGTCCGGCGCGGCGGCCTGGCCGAGCTGGCCGGGGCCTTTGAACAGGCCAAGGTGAAAGGCGAAATCACCGTCGTTATCGCCGGCAAGCATCCCAAATTCCTCGAGGCGGAGGCCGGCGAAGACCCGGGGTGAGCGGCAACAGGGAGGCGCGCGGCGGGCCGCTTACCGGCGGGTGCTCTCGTACCATTCGCGCGCCCTGGCGACCTGTTCGATGGCGTCCATGTGGATGCCGCGGAATTCCTCCTGGGTGGGGCGCCAGGGGGTCTGCATGAACCCGAAGAGGCGGTCGGGATGGATGACCCGGGTGCACAATTCGACGGTTTTCTGCAGGTTGCGGGTCTGTCCCGCGAAATTGCTGGCGGTGGGCACCTGGTCGTAGCGGTGTTCTTCTAACTGAGCGTACGCCTTGACCTCGGGATCCTCGAGCTTGAGGTTGTCGTCGTAGTACCAGTTGCTCTGCAGCACCGACGCGGGCATGTTCGCGAAGAAATCGCCGGGATGCTGCCACAGGCGGTCCGACCAGACCCAGGGACGGGAACCGCCATCCTGCGCGGCCTCGATGAGCTGGTTGAGGTCGTGCCACCAGAGGTCGTACTGGCGGATGACGGCGTAGCGCAGCAGGCGTTGATTGTCGGCGGTCTCCTCGTCCATGCCGAGATGGAAGAAGGCGGGCGTGTCGAAGAGCTCGATGACTTCGGCGATGAGCTCGGCGCAGACGGCGTAGTAGGCAGGAGTGGACAGCATGCGGTCGTAGGGATGCAGCCAGAAGTCGTGGCAGGCCGAGAAATTGAGTTTGGGGATGGGGTCGAGACCCATTTCGCGGCACTTGGCGAGTTCTTCACGCAACCGCGCCGTGGACCAGGCGTTTTTGACGGCGATCTCGGGGTGCGACTCGTAGGCGATGCCGTTGCCGAGGTCGAGGACGAGCATGTTCATGCCGGCCGCGCGCATGGCCGCGAGGATATCGTTCCAGAGCGTGTCGTCAACGCGCAGATGCGGCCTGGCTTCGTAATATTTCCGTTCGGCATCGGGCGGCAACTCGCGGTCCCACCACATTTCGAAACTGATGTGGACCAGGTTGGCCCATAACAGGTCCTTTTTCGCGGTTTCCGGCGCCATGCCGATTCCCCTTTACGGTTTACCGGTTGGAGTCCTTGATGAAGGCGTTGCGGGCCCGTTCGATGCAGGCGATGGCTTCGAGGTGTTTCGGGCGCATTTCCTCGATGGTCGGCCGCCAGACGGTTTGCAGGAAGCCTTTCAGGCGTTCCGGCGGAATGACCTGTCGGCAGTACGTAACGGTGCCTTCGAAATTGTCCTTTGTCGACCAGTTGCTGCCTGTGGGAATCTGGTCGTAGCCGTGTTCTTCGAGCTGATCATAGGCCTTGACGTAGGCGATGTCCGGATTGAACTCACCGCCGTAATACCAGTTGCTCTGCACGACCGATATGGGCATTTTCTCGAAGAACGCCTCGGGATGCTGCCATGCGTAGTCGGACCAGATCCACGGGCGCGGCCCCGCCTCTTCGACCGCCACGGTCATGAAGGTGAAATCGTGCCACCAGAGGTCGTATTGCCGGATGATGCAATACTGATAGAACCGTTGATGTTCGGCGGTTTCCTCGTCCATGCCGAGATGGAAAAAGCGGGGCGTCTTGAAGATGTCGCTCACTTCCGTAATGAGGTCCCGCACCACATCGTAATAGGGCTTCGTGGACAGCATGCGGGAGTAGGGCCCCAGCCAGGTGTCGTGGCACGCCGAGAAGTTCAGTTTGGGGATGGGTTCCAGGCCGAGCTCGCGGCAGACGGCCAGTTCCTCTTCCAGTTTTTCGCGGGACCAGGAGCCGTTGACGGCGAGTTCGGGATGCGATTCGTACCGGAGCCCTTCCCCGATGTCGATGACGACCATATTGACCCCGGCGTCGCGCATGCGCTGGAGAAGCTCCCGCCAGAGCGGCTCGTCGAAACGCAGATAGTCTTTGGCGGCGATATGGGAGGGGCCGTTCGGGTCGAGGTTGTGCTCGTGATCGCACCACATGTTGTAGCCGAGATGGACAAGGTATGCCCAGATGAGTTCGCCGGATGCCTTTTCAACCGCCATGTCCGTCTCCCTGCATTCTTTCGCGTGTTTTTCGCTGGCTCATGGTATGCCAGCAGGCCGAATCCGCGCAAGTGGTCGGGCTGGGGGCCGTAGCCCGTCAGAAGCAAGAATGCAGTCGCGACGCCTGGGATCGCCGAGCGCCAGCTCGGCATTCCTATTTCCAAAGAGTGCAGGCGAGCCGCCTGCGCTACAAGAGGCCGGAGCCGCAGCCGGCACGGTTGAGCGGGGGCGGGGGAACGATGCGGAATCGGCCGGGGGGTTCTTGCTATACTCTGCGGCGTGCGCGCGCGATGCGCGGCAGGAGAACCGCCGTGGCCAACATACTTGTAGTCGGAAGTGCCAACATCGACCTGGTGACCCGGGTCCAGCGCGTTCCGAAACCGGGAGAGACGCTGCTGGGGCGGTCGTTCGACACCGTGCCGGGCGGCAAGGGCGCGAATCAGGCCACGGCGGCGGCCCGGCTCGGGGCGGCGACCTGGTTCGCCGGATGTGTCGGGAATGATGCGTTTGGCGAGATGCAGCGGCGGAACCTGTCGGCTGAAGGCATCGATCTCACGCACCTGCACGTCCACCCGTCCGAACCGACGGGCACGGCGGTCATTCTGGTGGCGGAAGAGGGGCAGAACTCCATCGTGGTGACCCCGGCGGCCAATATGGGCATCCGGCCGGACGACCTCGCGGGAATGGCGGAGGTATTTGCGCGCGTCGATGCCGTGGTGATGCAGCTGGAGATTCCGCTGGACACCGTCGAGGCCGCGTTGGACCTGGCGCGCCGCCACGCGGTGCTGTCGATTGTCGACGCGGGTCCCGCGCAGCAGGTGCCGGACGCCATCATCGAGAAGGCCGACGTGATCTCGCCCAACGAAACCGAGGCGGAGGCCCTCACGGGTGTGGCGATCCAGTCGCTCGACGACGCGCGGGAAGCGGGCCGGGAATTGCTGGAGCGCGGCGCGCGGCGCGTGGTGCTCAAACTGGGCGCCATGGGCGCGCTGTATATCGACGACAAGGAATGGGTTCATGTGCCGGCGTTTTCGATCACGCCGGTCGACACCACGGCCGCGGGCGACGCGTTCACGGCGGCGCTGGCGCTGGTCTGGAAGGAGCGCCGTCCGGGCGATGCGCTCGCGTTCGCCAACGCGGCGGGCGCCTTGGCGGCGACCGTCGCGGGGGCGCAGCCGAGCATGCCCACCCGGGCCGCGGTTGACGCGTTTCTGCGAACACAAGGATAGGCATTCGTGAAACGAGACTTGCTGTATTCGGCGTCGGTCATGTGCGCCCGTCTGCTGCGTCTTGAGGATGACCTGGTCGCGCTCGAGGCCGCGGGCTGCGACGAACTCCATTTTGATGTGATGGACGGTCAGTTTGTGCCCAACATCACGCTGGGCTTCGACTTCATCCGGGCCGTGCGCTCGAGCACGGGACTTCCGTGCAGCGCGCACCTGATGATCGAGCGGCCCGAACGGTATGTCGAGCGGTTTGTCGACGCGGGGTGCCATAGCGTCACCGTTCACGTGGAAGCGTGTACCCATGCGCACCGCGTGCTGAACCAGATCCGGGCGGCCGGCGCGTCGCCCGGCATCGCGATCAACCCGGCCACGGCGCTCACGAAACTCGACTACCTCCTGGACAGCGCGGACCGCGTGCTGGTGATGACGGTGGACCCGGGGTTTGCGGGGCAGACCATTCTGAAAGGCGCGTTTGAACGGGTGCGCATCCTGAGCGAGAATCTCCGGTATCGGAAACTGAATGCGCGGATCGAGGTTGACGGCAACATAACGGTCCGCAATGCGGCGCTGCTGGCCAATGCGGGCGCGTCGATCCTGGATTGCGGCACGTCGAGTATCTTCGATGGCCGGCATCCTGGCGAGGCCCTGGTCGATTTCCGGGAGAAGGTGGCGCTGGAACGCAAGCTCGTGTGAGCGGTTTCGCACCCGGATTCGACCTGCCCCCTGCCCCCGAGACGTCTGCCGGCCTCCCGTCCCGCGGGAGGGGTCGCGCGGTCCGCGCTTGTGATACGATCCCGGTTCGTGGATACTAGGGGGGTTCAAACCGCCGTTCCAACGTGAATTGTGAGGTGTCCCATGAAAAGCAGCCGCCGCTCGTTTCTCAAGACCGCATCCGTTTTAACCGCCGCGCCGTTCCTCCTTCCGTCCCGCGTCTGGAGCGCCGAAACCCCGCCGAACGACCGTCTGGTCATGGGTTTTATTGGCGTGGGCAAACAGGGCCGGTACCTGCTCAGCTCGTTTTTGAGCCGCAAGGTCTGCCGTGTGGTCGCGGTATGCGACGTCGACACGACGCGCCGGACCTCCGCGCAGGAGATGGTCAACGGATACTACACGCAGCATGCCGATGCCGGTTCACCGGACTGTGCCGCCTACAACGATTTCCGGGACGTGCTCGCGCGCGAGGACATCAATGCGGTGTGCATCGCCACGCCCGACCACTGGCACACGATTCCCGCCATCGCGGCGCTGGAATCCGGCAAGGACGTCTATTGCGAAAAGCCGCTGACCCACAACATCCACGAGGCGGTCACGCTGATGAACGCGGTGGCCGCGAACCGGCGCGTGTTGCAGACCGGCTCGATGCAGCGTTCGATGAAGGAGTTTCGCGTGGCCTGCGAACTCGTGCGCAACGGTGTGGTGGGCACGATCAGCCGCGTGGAATGCAGTTTCGGGCCTCCCGGGATTCCCTGTGACCTCCCCGAAGAAGAGATGGAACCGGGGCTGGACTGGAATCTGTGGGTGGGGCCCGCGCCGATGCGCCCGTACAACTCGATCCTGAGCCCGCGCGGCGTGCACGACCATTTTCCCGACTGGCGGAACTATCGCGAATTCGGCGGCGGCATGGTCTGCGACTGGGGCGCCCATCACCTGGACATCGCGCAATGGGGCCTCGACATGGATGAAAGCGGCCCAATCGAGGTGCACCCGCCCGAAGACCCGGCCGCCATGGCCGGCGGCGTCCTGCAGTACGCAAATGGCGTGCGCGTCATCCACATGGACGGGTTCGGCGCGCATTTCTATGGCAGCGGCGGCGAGGTGAAGGTCAACCGCGGCAGGATCGAGCTGGTGCTCAACGGCGAGCGGGTCGCGGGATTTGTCGACCGCGACAGCGGCGGTTCGCTCGAATCGACCCTCCAGCAGCTTGAAAACGAGTATCTGAGCGACGCGAAAGTGCGGCTGTACCAGAGTTACGACCACATCCAGGACTTTTTGGATTGCGTCAAATCCCGCAGAAAGCCTATCACCAGCGAAGTGGTCGGCGGCCGCAGCGCGATCTGCTGCCACCTTCTGAACCAGGCGTACTACAACCATGCGGTCATCAAATGGCAGCCCGAGCGCATGCAGTTCGCGCCCGGCAGCGGCGATCCCGCGTGGCTGACGCGCAACTACCGCGAGCCCTGGAACGTGTAGAAGATAAGGGGTATTTCGCCGAACGCCGCGCCGGCCCGGTATTCTTGTCTCGTAGCGTAGGCCTCTCGCCTGCATTCGTGTCTTCTGGTGGACGTAGTGGACACGGTGGACGGGGTGGACGGGGTGGACGGGGTGGACGGGATGGACGGGATGGACGGGATGG
>DDYW01000057.1 GCA_002348185.1 Candidatus Hydrogenedentes bacterium UBA2224
GCCGCGCCACGCCGTCCGCTTGCGCAAGGACGCGCTCCAGCGCCGGCCCGGTGAGGACGTCGCCCAGCCCGAAGCGGGCCAGCCGCGCCCGCACGCGGGACGGCGCATTGGTGCCGCGGCCGTAGACGTCCGGGAAGACCGACAGGTAGACGATGCCGTCCTCCTGCCCGACCGTCACCGTTTCGTAGGTGATGATGACCGGCATGCCGACCCACGCGCTGTCGAACAGCTGGTGAATATGCGGCGGGAAGTGGCGGATGCAGCCGGCGGAGACGGTGCGGCCGATGCTGGTGGCGTCGTTGGTGCCGTGCAGGCCGTAACCGGACTTGCTCAAACCGATCCAGCGGTCGCCCAGCGGGTTGCGCGGCCCCGGCGGAATGATGGTGCCGTTCGGGCGGCGCCAGGCCGGATCCCTGACCTTGTTCACCGCGCGCAGCTCGCCCACCGGCGTGCGCCGGGCCACGCGGCCGACGGATACCGGATACCAGGCGGTCACCTTGCCGTCCACCCAGCGGAAGTCCGTCAGCTCGGGCAGGTTCAGCACCACGCCGTCCCGCACCAGCCCGGCGGGCTGGTGCCGCCCGGGGATGAGGATGCTGCCGGACGCGAATCCCCCGGGATTCGCCCGCCGCAGGTGCTCGTACCCGACGTGCTCGCGGATGCCGATATCCACCCAGCGTTCGCCGGGCTGCACGGTGACGGTCTTATTCTCGCCGACGCTGGCCGGCAGCGCGCGCAAGGCGGCGGTCAACGCGTTGTCCTCCCGCTCCGCCGTGTCCTGCTGCGCCGGCGCGACAGACAGCGAGAGGAGCAACATCGCCAGGGAGAGCATAAGTTTGTGCAACGGACGAGTGATATTCGTCATCGTTCTTCGATCCTTCCGATTCGTCTACCGATAGAATCATTCCCACCCAGCGAATGATTCTATTGGTTCCCTGTAACATTTCATCCGCTGAATTCGTATTATTGATTAATATGCGTGTGCTTTTCACTTTGTGTGTGGTGGTGATACTGCTCTGCGGCGTGCTTCCCGGCGCCGCCGGACAACCACAGCCGCTGCCGCCGGTCGTCATCGCGGGTGGCGTAGCGGCATTTCCCACGTGGTCGCCTGACGGGCGATGGATCGCGTATCTGCTCAGGTCGGATCAGCTTACATCGTCACGTCCGCCTCCCGAGGGGATCTGCCTGTGGCCGGTAGACGGAGAAAAACCGAAAGTGTTAATCGGATTCGAGCCGTTATCCGAATTGCGGGTTGACTCCGGATGGAATGAAGTGTCTCCCCTTGCCTGGGCGCCTGACAGTCAAGCCATGTTGCTGCGAGTCAGGAATTATCGGCAGAAACAGAGATTGTTGCTCAATGTCGGCATCGACGGCAAAGCCATGCAGGTAACCACGCCGGACGATGTGCCTTCGGCGGCCGCCTGGTCGCCGGATGGCAAGCGGATTGCCTTTATCAACGGCGAGCCGCAGGGAGAACTGGTCGTCATCGACCACGACGGAGCAAATCGACGACTACTCGTGGCGGAACCCTGTGAAGGCGCGCCGGCCTGGCTGCCGGATGGCAAGGCAATGATCGTATCCGTCAGGCAAAAGGACGGAGGCAACACTGACCTTTGGCGCGTTGCTCTCGACGGAACCGTTCATAATCTGACGAATACGGTCAACAAGCCGGAATGTCAACCTGCCGTCTCGCCCGACGGGACCATGCTGTCATATGCGGGAGATATCTATTGTGTCGCGCCGTTCATGATCGCCACCGATGTTTACCTTATGGGTTTATCTACTTTACTTCCCGTCAAACTGTTCGGTTTCGCCGGCCTGCCGCGCTGGCGGCCTGATGGAAAGGCACTCGCAATACTCGCCAGCCGAAAAGTGAGCGAGCAGCCGTTTGAAAATCGGTATCGCACGGACGATCTCATCGTGAACCTGCACGGAGACATTCTCAAAACGGTTGCATGTGCCGAGTTCCATGCTCTCGGTGGTTTCGGGCATATCTCTTTCGCCCCGGACAGCACGCGGTTTGCCTATCTCCGGAATGGCACGATCTGGCTGGATCGTCTGGAGTAGCATCACCTTTGCGTCTTTGCGCCTTTGCGTGAAACCCGTTTAGAGTTTCTCGCAAAGGCGCAAAGACGCAAAGGTGGTGATACGACACCGGTGCCGTGATTATGCCGGCACGGCGACTTCATCAAGGAAGGCTTCCTGTTCGGGTCGTGCGTTGCGGATGGCGTCGAAGATGACGTAGACCCAGAGGTCGCCGCCGGGGCCGACGTCGAAGTGATGGCGGTCCGTATCGCCCTCCACGTCGAGGTAAAGGACGGTGCCGTCGGGGGAGATGCCGAAGGCGATGATCTCCCATAACGGGAAGGAGCATTCGCGGCCGGTGGCGGAATTGCGCCAGACCAGGCGGCGGGGGGTGATGGCGAGGAAACCGTGCTCGTGCTCGCCGCGGCCTTCCACCAGGCGCCAGGCTTCCCGCGGCTCGGGGTCGGGATTAGCTGGTTCCGGCTCCACCACGGGTTCGGGGGCGGCCGGCGGCGCCGGTTCGGCGGGGGCGTCCAGGCCGGCGGGGGCGCGCAGCAGGTTGGCGACCTGTTTGCGCGCGCGGGTGACATTCGGGTGACCGTCGCCGAATTGCGCCTCCAGCAGCGCCAGCGCCTCGTGGGCCAGCGCCTCCGCTTCCTCGCGGTTGCCGAAATGCAGGCACACGCGCACCAGGTTCTGCATCACCTCGGCGCAGTGTGCCTGACCGTCGTCGCTCATGCCGCGGAAGATGGCGAGGGACTGGCGGAGGAGGAAATCGGCGCGGGGGAAGTCACCGAGCTGATAGGAGAGCGCGCCCATCATGTTGAGGCCGTAGGCATAGCGGCGCTGCCCCGGCTGGCCGGGTTGCGCGCCCGCCAGCTCGCAGTATTCGGCCGCCAGCGGATAGGCTTCCGCGTAACGCCGGTGCGACCAGTGGTCCCACACCCGCGCGGCAAGTTGTGCCAGCCTGTCCGGCATGGACACCCACCCTTTCGAAACGTCGGCAGCGATGTGCGGCGAGGGTGCCGCAGAGTGTAAATCGCCCCGAAAGAGCTGATTATACGATATTATACCAGACCAGGCGGTTACTCGCAAATGGCGCGCCCTCCGCCGTGCGACAGCGCCGGTTTTTTCACTTCGCCGCGGAATTTGTCCACCTTCTCCGACACCGCGCCCAAATCGCCCGCGCAAAGGCATTGACCCCGGAAGAAGCCGTGGTATCATCAGGGCGTGGGATGGGGAGGTGGAAAAGTCCAGGCCACGTCCATACTGAACATTGCCGTTTGATGCTTCACCGCATCCGGTGATTTCGTTCAGAGATCCGGGAGCTTGTCCGTGGACCCGGCTCCATCCCTAAAGGGCCCGGCTAATCGTGCATAACGATTGACCGGGCCCAGTCGTTTGGTTCCGTGTTCAGTCTGCACATGGATTGACAGCGGGAAGAGTGGAAGAATGGAAGAATGGAAGAATGGAAGAATAGACGGTTGGATGCCTGGACCTGCCCGTAGCCGCACCCTTTA
>DDYW01000133.1 GCA_002348185.1 Candidatus Hydrogenedentes bacterium UBA2224
GCCGCCATAGCCGCCGCCGCCATAGTACGGCGGAGGATCGATATCCAGGTTCTCGGCGCCGGCATTGATCAGCTCGTAATAGCGCGTCTCCAGTTCTTCAAACGATTCGGTCCGGATCTTCTCCGGCGTACTGATCCAGATGAAATTCTCCTGGACTTCAAACGTGAGGTTGAGCGAGCGCAGCAATGCGTTCAGCGCGTCACGGAGAGTGACGTCACGAAGGTTGATATACGGGACGATCCCGTCGGTGACCGTCTCATCCTCTTCCTGCTGAACCAGCCCGGTGGTTGTCGTGCCGTAGGGCCCGTACGCGGTCGCGGGTGCCGCGCCCATCGGCATGGCGGTTATGCCAAACGGCTGATCTTCATCGTCATCGCTGCGCCGGGCGCTCTGCCCGCCGGGCCGCATCGGCGCGGTCGGCATCGTACCGTACGTCGAGCGCGGAACCATCCCATACGTTCCCGGCGTTCCCACTGTCGGAGCGCCGTACACCGCCGTCGGCGCGGGAAGGGCGTCTTGCGGGGGACGCACAACGCGGGTGTCTACAACGATATTGATACCGACATATTCCGAGATGAACTCGACAATGCGGTTGATGTGTTCGCCTTCAAACTCGATGGAGACCGGGTCGTCCAGGGCCTCTTCGATGGACGAGGCGGTCTCCTCGACCGTCTCGAATTCCTCTTCCGTGACGTCCACGGGGACTTTAAACGGCTTGATCCCGCCGGCGTCGGCGCCGTCGGGGAGGTTCTTCATGCGTTCCAGATGCTCGCGGCGCCGCTCGGCGTCAATCTCGTTCTGCTTCTGGGCATCGATGCGCCGGTTTTCATACATGCCCACCGTGGCTTTCTGGAGCATCTCGTGCGCCATGCGGTTCTTGGGCTGGATGAGCAGGACCTCTTCGTAGCGTTTCACCGCTTCCTCAAAGATCTGATTTTCCATGTAGACCTGCGCCTC
Source organism: Candidatus Hydrogenedentes bacterium UBA2224 (assembly GCA_002348185.1). Classification (GTDB taxonomy): domain Bacteria; phylum Hydrogenedentota; class Hydrogenedentia; order Hydrogenedentales; family SLHB01; genus UBA2224. Next base: position 958 of record DDYW01000133.1, read on the forward strand.
GTCCATGAGGTCGCGCACGCGCCGGTTCTTGACTTCTTCAACGCTGAGCAGCGTTTCGCCGCCTTCCGCCGCCAACGTTTCGAGCTCGGCCGGAACGAGGGTCTCGATCTTGGGTACCGCGTTCGGGTCAGCGCCCGCGGCCTCCAGATTCAGCTTGGCCTCGCATTTCTCGGCCATCTGGCGCGCGAGCTCGTAGCCCTCGTTCATCGCCAGAGCGCGTTCAAAACTCTCCAGAGCCTCCCGGTAGAGCCCCTGATTGTACAGAGACACCCCCTGGCGGTAATGGAGTTGCTCGGGAGGAACGCTGGTTTCGGCCTCCGCACCGGCCAGCTCGCCCGGAGCAGCCGAAGGCGCTTCTACCACCTCCACCTGTCCGGCCTGCACTTCGGCTGTTACCCCGTCTCCGCCAGCCTCGGTGCCACCACCGGCCTGTGCGAATGCTCCTGGGCACCACCACAACGCGGTCACACACACACACAGCCACGTGGCGGCACTCATTCGCACGGCTTTACGCCGCTGCTTTTGCGTATCCATTGCGCTCGCTTCCTNNCCGCTAGAGTTCGCTAGATTATAGAACAACACTTCCGGAGACTCAACGATTCAGAGCGTATGTGTACGTACGGCCATGCTGCTCCGAAAAAATCTCCACCGTTCCGGCATCCGGATCGATCGAGACCAGTTGATACGTCTCAAAAGATTCCCCTGCCTCGTACCACTTCCGGGTCCGTGTCTGGATCTGAGCGCGGTACGTGTTCCCCCATTCCCTGATGGCCAGGAGGCGTATATTGGGCGGCCCTCCCGTCGTGTCTACGTCCTTTCGGTCCGTTGCTGCCGTAAACGGGTTATCCTTAACCAGAGCATTATACGCCACCGGGGACGGCGGCAGCGGGCTCGCCTCCGGCGCCGGCGGCCTCCCCTGCTCCACCGTCCATTCCTCCGGCAGATTCGTGGGGTCAGGAATCCGCTTGGGCGGCATGTGCTGGGTGAATACCAGGGGCTGCTCCCCCGAGGCCGGGCGCTGTCCCTGGGCGCCCCCGCCGCCTTGGGCGCCCTGAAGGGCCCTCAGGCGGCCCCCCGCGCTATCCGCATCCTCATCGTCCTCATCCTCATCATTGGCATTCAAGAGGCCCGGCGCAGCGGCGGCGCCCGACGCGGCGGCTTGTGCGGCGGCGGTTCGTTGCGCGGCCGCCGCCTGCGCGGTTTGTTCCTCAAAGGTGGTCGGATTCATGACAACGTAAATCCGGTAGACGAGGAATATCACAAGGATCGCCAGCACCAGCCGTTCCTTGTTCATCCACGCCCAGTCACCGAGTTTTCGAAATATGTCCACGCTTCACCCTATCCATCATCCCGGTACGCACCCCCTCGACGCCCACCGCGTCTAGAAGGGCAGGTACATCTTTCGGAACCGTTGCCACTTCGTCGGAGGCTTCCGCCGCAGGTAATCCGCCTCTTCATCTTCATCGTCGCCCGGCTGGCCTCGCAGCATCTGAAGAAGATTGCTCTGTTCACTCGCGGGATCGTTGGCCTGCGCCAGAATGGCTTCCGGACTCTGTTGCTCCATCGGGGTATAGGTAGCCTGCGTGAGCACCATTTCCACCATCAATGGCGGATCCGCGCCCACGAGCAGGTTTTCATTGACGATATGAAAGCAATCAATGCTGGCATAGCGCTCCTGGGTGCAGATCTCATCCATCAACTTTGCCACCGAGCTCATGCGGGCCGTAAACGCATATCCCACGCTGATGGCCTTGATCCGCTGCGCCGGCACGCGTTCCGGCCACAAGTATACGGTCTGAATCTCCAGCGGTTCATGTTCGAGCAGCAGCCGCACCATGTTGCACCCGATGGCGATTTGACGGAGATACTCCTCCACCTCCTCCTTCGTCATCGTCATGTTCTCTATCTGCGTCGTGGGAACGTCCAGGTCCAGAAGCGGCAGATACAGCCCCTTTTCGAGCGCTTCCACACGCAACTCTTCCATCATGGCCTCATACTGCGCGGCATAATGGAATTTCGGCAACGTGTTGGTGGGCACCTCTTCAAACTCGACCCGCCCGAGACCGAAGAGTTCTCCCCGGGAGTCAATGGTGTTGTACCAAGGGGTCAGTTGGAGCATCCATGCGGACACCACATCCTCCGGCACATAGCCCCCGTACCGTTCCTCCAAATCCATGAGTTTCGTATCGTAGCTGCGGTATTCCTGCTTCTTCTGATCCAGCTTCTCGGCCGTCGGCTTCAGATAGAACTGATAGCCGATGCCGATCACCAGCAGCAACACGGCGGCGGCACCGATGAATATGACGTATTCCTTCTTCATCAGTCGTCCCTTCTTCTGGCCGCCTGGCCGCCGCTCGAGCGCGGAGCCGGGGTACTGCGCCGAGTCCGGGAATCACCCGCAGCGCCGCCCCGCAGCCCGGTGCGCCGACCGCCAAAGTCGCCCGCAGAGCCGGCGCCACTCATGAATCCGGTGCTGCCCACCTCTGTCGCCTTCAGCGGCTCACCGTCGACTTGAACCAGAATCACAAACGTGACCACCGTCGGGCTGCCCGCAACCGCCGCCGGCAACCCCACCGTATACGACTGGCCCAGGTCCGTGTTCGGCACGGGATTGACGCTGCGGCCGTCGAGATACACTTCTATGAACTCGTCTCGCCCCTTCAAGCGGTCCACATAATTCAGCACGACACCTTCATCGGCCGCGTATCCATGGATTTCCAGCCCATTGGGCAAGGGCATCGGGTCGAGGTCCTCCGGAGGAACGGTTCCCGCCGGGCCCATCGCACCCGGCCGACCCATCGGGCCGAAGGCGCCCGACGCGCCCGTTGTGCCCGCGCTCTGAGGGACAAAAGCGCTTGCGCTGACTCCGCTGTCTTCCTCTTCGTCGTCGTCGCTGCTGGACCGCCCGCTGCCGAAAACGCCGCCGCCGCGGAAACCGCCGCGTGCCTGGTCCGAGGTGATGCCCGGGAACCCTGAACTGTCGAGAATCCGGGCCACTTCCGTCTCCTCGCCCGTGGGAAGACCCGCCATCGGACGCCGCTGAATTGCGCTGGCCAATCCCGGCCGCCGCCCCCGATCGTCGTCGTCGAACGCGCCTGACGCTCTCCCCGCCATGGTGGGATCGTCAACGCTGAGCGTCGTGCTGAACACCCGCGTGAACCAGACCGGGTCCCGCTGGCGCGCGTCATTCAACGCATTCAGGTACTGCAGCCAGGGCCGCCGCCGGTTATAGAACGTGTCGATGCTGGCAATATTGTCCTGGATGCCCTTGATGTAATTCTTGGCGATATTCAAGTCGTCGTCGTACTGACACGCCGAGGCCGGATTCTCCACGAGCCTGGGGTCGTATTTCCCGATGACGTCGCGCGCCATATTCGTGTGTCGTTCGACCTCCACGATCTTGTTCTGCATGTCGGGGATGATCGTGGCAAAAATGGCCAGCACCGTGACCAGCGAAGCGGCCCAGTAGAAGTACTGCTGCTTGCGGCGCGCCCCTTCAATGATCCGCGGCGGGATCAGGTTGATGCTGATCGGCACGTCGCCGCAATTGCGCAACGCCAGTCCCAGGGCCACGGACGCTTGTTCGGGGTGTTCGTTCACCGCCTGCGCCGCCGGCGCGATGGCCAGGCCGGCCAGCGGTTGCGCGATCCGGACCTCCATGTTCAACTGACGCTGGAGATACGGAACAACATTGCGCAGGCAGGCGCCTCCGCCCGTGATGACCACCCGGGACACCGGCCCCCCGCCCGGTTGCGATCGGAAATACGCGAACGACCGGTTGATCTCCGTGACCAGCCGGTTCAACAGTTGCCCAATAACCTCGCCGCCCTTGCCGTCACGTTGCGCATCGCCCGTCGGAGCGAAGCCCCGCTGCCGTTTCAGGCGTTCGGCTTCGTCGAAGCTCATGCCAAACGTGTTGCCGATCGCGTTCGTGATGTCGTTGCCGCCGAGGTTCAGACTGCGCGTAAACCGGAACTGCCCCTCGCGCTCGATGACAATATCCGTCGTGCTCGCGCCCAGATCGATCAGAGCCACGCACTCGCCGTGGGCGCCGAATTCGCCGGTCGTCTTCAGCCAGTTGTACGCCGCAATGGGGCATACATCCACAATGCCGACCGAGCGTTTGGCCGTCTTGATGATGTCAAGGCGTTTGTCTACGACATCCACCTTGATCGCCGCCATCAACACGTCATAGCCGCCCGCTTCCGTACGGGCAAGCACCTGGTAGCCCAGCGCGATTTGGTCGAGCGAGAAGGGAATCTGCTGTTGGATTTCGTAGCGGACAATCTGAGGAACCTTGTGTTCCGGGACGGGAGGCAACGCGCGCGTGCGCGTGAACACCGACTGCCCGGGCACACCGAACACGGTCTTCCGCGCCCGGATCTTCGCCTCCTTGAGCATGTCGTTCAGCACTTCCGAGGCCCGGGCCGCCCGCTCGGGTTCGGGCGTGGAAGGCGGAAGATCAAGTTCCCGCTGCAGGTACTNNGGTCAGTTGAAAGCCCGTCTTCGTCTTAGTGAGCTCGCACACCCGCACCGCACTGGAACCAATGTCCAGTACCAGCCGCCGTTGGAGCCGTGGACCTTTTAAAGACGCCATTCGTTATTTTCCGCCGTACTTGTGGCAGCAGCGCCGGGTAACCAGCCGCAATCCCGATTCCACCACCAAGCCCACCTCGTTTTGCCGCGGGAGGCCGCGCGAAATTTGCACCCCCTCGTGATCGGCCCAACGTCATAAACCCTTACAAATGATTGTAATAAAGAAAGCCATATGTGTCAAGAGTTAAATCGCACCTGACAACAGATACCCGAAACCTTTTCCGCCTACCGCCGGTTCTTTGCATCCCACGCCTCAATGTCCATGACACACCGGAATCCGTAGTCCTTGCGCGCCACATCCATGCGGTCAAAATGGCGGCGCGCGCACCGCACATCAAAGGGTTCACTGGTGTAGGAACCACCCCGGAGGACCTTGTAGATTTGCCCGTAATCCTTGGTCACGTCCGGATTGCCGGGATAGGCCTCGTACCAGCTCGAGGTCCATTCCATGGCGTTTCCGGCCATATCCGCGCAGCCGTACGGCGAATTCCCGCCAGGATACTGGCCCACTTCACGCAATTCAAGGGCGGCGGAGGACTGGGAATTGCAGTTTTTCCGGTCGAATTCGTTGCCCCAGGGGTAGGCGCGGCCATCCGTGCCCCGGGCCGCCTTTTCCCACTCGAGCTCGATGGGCAGCCGTTTGCCGATGGCCGAGGCGTACGCCGTCGCCAACTGGAACGTAATGCCCGTAACGGGGTGGTTTTCCTCGCCCTTTGGAAAGGTATGGGCCGGCACGACCGCCTGATATTGCTCGTTAGTGACCTCATATTTATCGATGAAGAAGGCGTCCAGATGGACCTTTCGCTGGGGGCGTTCGTCCGGGGCAGCATTGTTCACCCCGCAGATGAACTCCCCGCCCGCCACCAGGACCATGCCCGGAGGCGCTTCGCCGACGTTCAGCTCGAAATGCATCGTTTCCTGGTCGTTGGGGCCCAGCTCGATGGACCGTTCGGCCTCCACGAAGCCTTTGACCTTCAGCCCCACCACATAGGTGCCCGGGCGCAGGGACAAGGTTGCCGGGGTCACAGCATCCTGAAGTTTTTTATTTACAATGACTTGCGCACGTTCGGGCTCCGACGTAACCTCCAGTCGGGCAGGTTTCGGCTCCAGTTTGTGGCTGATCGAGGCCAGAAGGTCCTCATGAATCGTGATCGTGCCTGAAAACGGTTCATAGTTCTCAAGTTCGACCGTATAGCTGATCTCCCCCGCGGGAACGCTGCGCCGGAGGATCGGGGTCGTGCCCAGTTCCGTGCCGTCGCCGAGCACGACCCGGGCCCGGTCGGGCTGCGAGTCGATGCTGAGCCAGCCGGTCCGCGGATGCATGTCAATGACCACCCGCTGTTCGCGGCCACGCTCGGGCACCACGGCGTTGGTCATGGCATCCCGGTAGCCTTCCTTCGTAACCTGGATGAGGATGCGGCCAACCGGCAGGCCGTCAATGGTCAGCGGGGTCTGACCGCGCGGCTCGCCGTTGATGACGACAATCGCACCGGCTTCCGGGGCGGATTCAATGATCAACGTGCCGCCGTACTGGCCCCCGCCGCATCCGCACAGAGCCGCCACCACAAGCACTAGCGCAACCCGTCCCGCTGGCGCCTGCTTCGCCGCCAAGCTCTGCAGATACCTCTTCATCCGCGTGCCCCTAAGCTCACGATTGCGCTCCACGGCCCACGCATCAGACACCCCCAGAAGAACCGCCCGGGCAAGCCCTCCAGAAGCGGCGTCGAGACACGGGGGCTTCCCTCCCCGTGACGACTCCACTCGCTCCTGTACTCCATTAAAGCGTATCCGCGCGTATTCCGCAAGTCTCTGCCGCAAACAGCACAGAAAAGGACCGGCCTCCCCCTTTCGCAGGGAAGGCCGGCCCTCTGTACTGTCGCATAATCCTGCGCGTACTCGTCCTCCGGACGCGCGCTATTCTTCGCGAAGGATGATCTGCTGTTTGCCTCGCTGGCGCTCCCGCCCGATGTAATCGCCCACATTCGCATCACGCACAACCTTGAAAAATACGCTCGCCGGCGTGGTGTCAATCCGTTCGCCGGGATCCCACGCGAAGTTGCCGCCGACGGGGTCATTATCCCAGAAGGCCTGGGTATTCAACACGTACGACACCTCATTCCGGCCATCAGGCATGTAGTCGAAGTCAATAACGCCCATTGGATCCTCGTACGGAAGTTGCAGCGTCTGGATCTCGCCCGACGTATAGTAATAGTCAGGCAGCACACCTTCGGCCAAAACCTCGCCTTCGCGCTGGAGCGACCACCGCACGGCGATGTCTCTGTTCTCGAGACTGGCCGGAAGCACCACGCCGATGCGGAACAGGCCCTCCACGCGCGGATCCGAATAGTTCACCGGCCGCGCCACGACCCCGGCCGCGCCGAAGTTGATGTCGCCATCGGTAACCCGGAGCGTTTCGTAGGCGTCGGGGGCATCGCCGTTGTGCCACAACTCGTGCGCGATGGTGGTATCCAGCTCGCCGCTGGAGAGTTTGAACCGCACCCAGTTCTTGCGGGTCCGGTCAATGACCTCGACCTCGCCACCGGCGCCCAGGGTGAGATCCGCGGCCGGCCACAACTCGTAGTTGCCCGACTCGTCGGCGGCCAGCACCACCATCAGGATCCAGCTGTCGCCGTATCCGCTCTGACGCAGCGTCTCGGCCAGATTGGGCTCCACATCGGCGAGCTGGGTCTCCAAGGTCCAGGCGCTCCAGACCCCTACCGGCGAGTAGATGCCGGTGAAGTCGTCGCTGGCCCACAAGCGGTAAATGAACCACGGCCGCGCCTCGAGATCCTGGGCTTCGGGGTCCTCCGCCGTGGCCCGGTCGAGATACCAGTAGAAGGGCAGCACGCCCACTTCTTCGCCGTCGATATTGGGCAAGAGCGCCGTCTCTGCCCGGGTCATCCACCACACGTGCAGCGGATCCAAGGCGTCGCCCTCGTCGAAGCCGAGTCCGGTCACGTTGCCGGCTTCGTCTTCACCCACGAACTGCATGCCCATGTGCAGCACGGACCCCGAGGCCACCTTGCCGTAGCCGACGCCGGGCGTCCCGCCGTCGG
>DDYW01000043.1 GCA_002348185.1 Candidatus Hydrogenedentes bacterium UBA2224
CACAACACCGGTGCTGGACACCGTCAGTTGGACGTCGCCACGCTGGACGGCAACCGGGAGTGGGGGAGCCTCCGCTTCCCGGCTGCGTTCGCTCCGGTATGTCAGTAGCGCGCGGGCAGACACTGCAATGACCACGAAAACCGCTATCAGTGCGATCAGTCTCTTCATTTTTCCTCCTCCCCGAACGCGGCCAGATCGACGCCGCGGCGATCCAGCAGGGTGCCTTCCGTGTGGTACAGCGCCGTGAGGGCCTTGATGTAGCCCACACGCGCGTTCACCTCATCCACCTTCGCGTTCACCAGGCTCTCCTGGACTTGCAGGACATCCAGGTTGGTTGATTGTCCCAGCCGGAACTGGTCCTGCTCGATGCGGAATTCCTCTTCGCGGCTCCTCACCTCCTCTTGAGTCGCCATGATCCGTTCCCATTGCCGTTCGACTTCGACGCCCGCCTGGCGTATCTCCGATTCAATGGCCTGTTCGAGATTGAAGATCGCGGCTTCCGCCTGCTTCAACTGAAACTTGGCCCGGCGGTTGGCGGCGCGTTCAGCGCGGTTAGTCAGCGACATCTCGAAGTCGAGGCCAACCTCGAAGTCGTCATAGCTGCTGTCGTCGAGATACTTGCTGGCCTCCCGGGACGTCACGCCCTCACTGGACCGGCCGTAGCTCGCCGACAAGTCCAGCCTGGGCAGAAGGCCGTTCTTCGTGCGCACGACTTCCAGGTCCGAATTGGCCAGACTCAGCCTGGCCTGCGCGAGGTCCGGCCGGAACTGGGACGCCAAAGCAAGCGAGGTGTCGAGCGACCACGACACGTCCTCGATTCCGGGAAGGGGTAGCGAAGTGAGGCTGAGGTCCGCGGGAGCCTGGCTCTCGGGATTCATCAGTCGCCACAGGTCGATGGCGCTGTTGTGAAGGTCGGCTTGTGCGCTGATGAGAGCGGCTTTCTGTGATGCGACTTCGGCCTCGGCGGAAACACGATCGCTCCTGGGCAATTTGCCGACTTCAATGTACGCTTCGTTAAGCGCGAGTTGCTCGTCGGCGAGTTGGAGGGCAAACTGGCGAATCCGGAGCGTTTCCTGGGCCAGGGCCAGGTCCCAGTAACTGGTTTCGACTCCTTCGGCGAGGGTCAGGGCATAGTCGCGAAACGCCAGATCGCCAATGGCGGCGTTGTTGCGCGCCTTGCGCAGACCCACCAGGTTCACGTTGGTGCCGAAGCCGCGCAGCAGCGCCTGGGTCAGGGCAATGTTCCAGGTGCCGGTGTAATCCGTGTCATACCCGAGCAACGCGGTGCGCTGGTAGTTTCCCGTGAGGGACAGGGTGGTGCCGGTTGGAAGCGGCTGGGCGAGTTCGACCGATGTGCCGAACCCTTCCGTCGTGCTCACCTCGATGTCGGGTCCATTAACGATTTCCCGGATCGTCTCGGCCGCTTCAAGAAACTCCCTGATATCGTCCAGTTCCTGGATGACGGTGTTGCCGGAAGTTCCGGCGGCCGAACTCATGCCGGAAATGCTCCCTGCGCCGACGCTCATCGAGGGGCGGTCCTGGTCGCTGTATTCCCCCGTGATCGAGACGGTGGGGTCAAACGCGGCCCGGGCCTCCGCGATGGCCTGGCGGATGATCTCGGGTGAATACTCGCGCACCTCCAGTTCGCGATTCCGCAGGAAGGCCGTGCGCAACGCGGTATCGAGCGTCAACGGGGCCGCCCCGGACGCGTCTCCGACCGCAGGCTCGCCTTCGGGGGAACCCGCCGCGGGCCGTGCGGCATCGGGTTCGGGCACGGTCGCCGTATTCTCGAGTGCCTCGGGGATAACGCTGGGCGGACGGGTATTCTCCGGAGTCCATTGAGGATGGTACGAAGCGCACCCGCAAACAAGCGCCAACAGGAACGCGCCGGAGCCGAACGGCCCCGTCAGAAAGCGGCCCGGATGGCCAGACGCTGCGATTCTCTTGGAGGTCTTTATGCACATGACATACCTCTTGACTGATTCTGCGAACAGAGCGGATGATCCTGGCGGTGAAATGGCATCCAGCGGCGCGTACACAGGACTGACGTTTCTTGTATAGTGTGCCGGAGGTTCGGGTTTGTTACGCCCCGGCCTCGGACGGGGTTTCCCGGCATCCCCGGTCACGCCGGGGCCGGGACTGTAACAAACCGCGCCGGGCCCGACACCCTCTACATTGAGTGCAGTCTGGGACGGGCAAGCTCCGGAAGTCCGAGACTTCAGTGCGTTGCGAGCCGCGAATTACGGGAGGGGAGTTTCCGGCGTGCCTGAGTCTTCGAGAGACGCCGACCGGCGCGATATCGGGGCTGCGCTTGAGGGCGACGAGGCGGCCTGTGCGCGTCTTGTTGAACGGTATCAGGCGGAGGTATTCCGATGGATGTGGCGGTTTTCGCGGGATCGGCAGACCGTGGATGAACTGGTGCAAGATGTGTTTGTCGAGATGTTCGGCAGCCTGCGGGGTTACGCGGAGCGTGGAGCGTTTGAACACTGGCTGCGCAGCATTGCCACGCGCACAGGCTATCGGTACTGGCGGGAACGCAAGCGCGAGCGGGAACGCTTTGAGGCTTTGACGCCCGCGCTCCAGGCGGTACTGGAGAGCCCCCGGGATGCCGCGCCCTCCGAGGCCGCGGAATGCCTGCATCACGTGCTCGACGGCCTTCCGCCAAAGGACCGTCTTGCCCTGACATTGCACTATTTTGACGATCTCGATACGCTTGAAATCGCCCGGCAACTCGGCTGGAGCCATACCTTGACACGGGTTCGGATGCACCGGGCGCGAGGACGTCTGAAGAAGGCGCTCCACTCGCTTGAGGCAAAGAGGTGACCGCCATGAACGTGCCACTGGAACAACTGGACGAGCTTGCCCGACGGGCGCGGGAGGAACACCCTGAGGCCGGAGATGTCCGCGATGCCGTACTGAATCGCATCCGAACGGAACCGGCTCCGCAGTACCGGGATGCGCCGTTGCTGGTGTTCACGGCGGCATATGCCGCCGCGTCGATAACGGTGTGTGCCGTGGCGGTGCGCCTCTCGCTCGGGGCAACGGACCCTCTGGAACCGCTGTTCGCACTGGCGCAGACTTTCACCCTATAGGAAGCTGGAAACATGAGCACAAGCGCGGGCAAGGGACACGATGGACGCCGGGCATTCTGGTGGCACGCATTCGTCATGATCACGCTTGCGTTCCTGAGCGGCATGGCCGCAGGCGGGGCGGCGGCGGCCATCTGCTTTCTTTCGGCTGGCTTCCGCTTCCCCGAGGGGGCGCGCATGGACCCCGTTTCGGTCATGGAATTCCTGCGCGATGATTTGAACCTCTCCGCGGAAAAGGAAGACGCGGTTCGAGCCATCTTACGCAACCACCATGCGCAGTTCATGGCCTACCGGCGCGAGACGATGCCGCGCGTGCAGGCCCTGTTCGACCAGTTGCGCGACGACATCGCGGCGGAATTGACACCCGAACAGGCCGCGCAGTGGCGGCAACGGTTCGAGACCTCGCGGCGGCGCTCCTTTCCCATCCGGAAGATGATCTGGCTGGCGGATATGAACAACGACCGGCTCGTGGACGAGGCGGAACTCCGCGCCGGATTCCCCGAAATGGGCCCCGAATGGTTTAAACAAACCGACACCAACAGCGATGGCGTGCTCGACGAAGCCGAAATCGAAAACGCGGCGCAGGAGCCTGAACTGACGGATCCGGGCCCTCCGTGAGCGGCGGGGGACCTTACCGGTTTTCTTCGAGGACCCACTGGACCGCGCGCTGCACCAATTGGCTTCCGCTGGCGATGTTGAGTTTTCCCTTGATCTTCTCGCGGTAGGTTTCGACGGTCTTTCTGCTGAGGTGAAGCTGCCCGGCGATGTCTTTCGTGCCGTAGCCGTGGCCGATGAGTTCGAACACCTGCAGTTCCCGGTTGGACAATTCGCTGATGGAAGCCTCGCCGCCACCCGCGGCGCTATTGACTAACTGGCTCATGATCCGTTCGGAGACGTGCTCGCTGAAGTAGACCCTGCCTTCCATGACCTGCCGGATGGCCTGCACGAGCTTCCCGGTGGCCTCCTCTTTCTGAATGTATCCCGACGCGCCGGCTCGAAGGCACCGCTCGGCGAACAACAATTCGTCGTGGACGGAACATACGAGGATTCTGGGAGACGAACCCTGCGCGGCGAGTTGTTCGATCAGGTCGAATCCCGTGCCCTCTTTGAGCCAAAGGTCTACGATGACCAGGTCCGGGTTTAGTGCCTCCACCAGGCGCAGGGCTTCCGAAGCGCCGGAGCAGCCCCCGCATACCTCCAGGCCGGTTTCGCTCTCGATAAGGTCGGCGAGGCCGCGCCGCAGGACGGGATGGTCATCGACCAGGAGCACGGTGAACTTGCGGCGCGGCGGCTCATGCAGTTCCTCTTCTGGCATGCGTTCGCCCCCCTCTCCCCGGAAGATGGCATGGCGAATCGCAGACTGCCTGCGGGCCGGTGGGCAGGCTGCAATCTCCGCAAATCCGTGAAATTCAAGTATAGCACAGGATACGGGACGGCTTTCACGAGGACGGGGGCGCTTGATGCGTCTTGCTTCTTGTCCCGGTCTGAGGATTATCGGGCGGGGGGAATCTGTTAGCTCTGAGGTTGACCGGGGCAGAACCGGGTGACTGCGGGGGACAGCCGGACAGGGATCTGGAACAATACTCCCGGCAGAGGCTTCGGGCAGCGATTTGAAGGACCGGCCGGGTGTAGGATGATGCAGCGGGAGCCAACACGGAAAGGAGAATGCGAAATGCCGACTCGAAAAGCAGAAGCCCGTTGGGAAGGGAGCCTGATCAAGGGCACAGGCACGATGAAACTGGGCAGCGGCGCCTATGAAGGGCCGTTTTCGTTCGGGACGCGGTTTCAGGATGCCCCGGGAACGAATCCGGAAGAGCTGATCGGCGCAGCACACGCGGGATGTTTCTCGATGGCGTTTTCGGCCTTGCTGGGCGACGCCGGGTACACCCCCGAGCGGATCGATACCGCCGCCAGGGTGACGATCGACAAGGTGGAGAGCGGATTTGCCATCACCCGGATTGAACTGGACATGACCGCGCGTATTCCGGAGATCAGCGCCTCCAGATTTGCTGAAATTGCCAACCAGGCCAAGGAAGGATGTCCTGTTTCGAAAGCGCTTGCCGGGACTCACATCGAGCTGAACGCAACCCTGCTCTAGCCGGAGTCTGCTTTGGTGCGGGCATCCACCTGGTGTTCCGGAACGCGGGTGAGATGCCCGCGCTCCTCTCCAGGGCCGGGAAACCCTGTATACTGGGACACGGCGGTCCAGGAACCGCTCGGCTCACCCGGGGGAGATTGCCATTCCGCGGACGAGTCTGTTTTGAGTAAGCGCGAGGAGGGTCAAAAAGATGTTTACACACAAGATCAAGCTGTTTCGGTTGTTCGGATTCTCGATTGAGGCCGACACGACCTGGATCCTTCTTGCGGTCCTGGTGACCTGGTCGCTCGCCACGGGACTCTTCCCCCGCTATTTTGAGGGTTTCAGCGCCCAGACGTACTGGACTCTGGCGGTGCTGGGAGCGGCGGGCCTGTTCATGTCCATCATCCTGCACGAGTTGGGGCACTCCCTGGTCGCCCGCCGGTTTGGGCTGCACATCAAGAGCATCACCCTGTTCGTGTTTGGCGGCGTAGCGGATATGGAGGATGAACCTTCCAGTGCCAGGGCCGAGTTGCTGATGGCCCTGGCGGGACCGGCCACAAGCATCGCCCTTTCTCTGGCGTTTTTTGGCGCGGCGTTTGCGACTGGACGAGGAGAAGGCGTCAGCCCGCTTCAGGGATTGTTTCAGTATCTGGGGGGACTCAATGGGCTGCTGGCGGCCTTCAATCTGCTGCCGGCGTTTCCTCTGGACGGCGGGCGGGTGTTGCGCGCCGCGCTCTGGGCGTGGCGGGGCAATCTCCGGTGGGCCACGCGGTTTGCGTCGGGTGTGGGCGGCGCGTTTGGCATCTTCCTCATTGCCCTGGGCGTTCTCTCGCTGTTCTCGGGCAATGTGCTCGGCGGATTCTGGTGGATTCTTATCGGAATGTTCATGCGCTCCGCCTCACAATCGTCGTATCAACACCTGCTGATCCGCCGCGCCCTCGAGGGAGAAAATCTCCGGCGCTTCATGCGCACGGACGTGGTCACCGTGCCCCGTTACCTGTCGCTGCGGGAACTCGTGGATGAGTACGTCTACAAGTACCACTACAAGATGTTCCCGGTTGTCGAGGGCGACACGGTGTTGGGCTGCGTGTCGACCCGCAACATCCGCACGGTCGAGCGCGAGGCTTGGGACAGAACGCCGGTGGGCGAAATCATGGAGCGGTCGTGCGAGGCCAACAGCATTTCTCCGGATGAGGATCCGATGCGGGCGTTGTCGCGGATGAGCCAGACCGGCAACAGCCGCCTGCTGGTGCTTGAGGGAGACAAGCTGGCGGGGATCATCACCCTCAAAGACATCCTGAGTTTTCTGTCGCTCAAGATGGATCTCGAGGACGGCGAACAGATGCTGGAATAGGCCGGGCGCTTACCCGGCATTCGCGGCCACGGCGCCCGCGCCCGCCACGGAAGGCCACACGTACAGGATCAGACCGCCGATCGCCAGCGCGATCGCAAAGAGAAACCCCATGCGCCACGCCAGGTGGCGGTTGCCGAGGACCGCGACCGCGATCCCTTTGAATACAAGGTTCGCCATCGTGCCCACCATGATCAGCCGCCACCCGATGTCGGCCGACAACTCCCCTTTCTGCATGAGCTGCGCCGACGAGAGGGTAATGGCGTCCATGTCCGTCAGACCGGACAACGCGGCAACGCCGTAGAGTCCCCGCTCGCCAAAATGGTCTTTGCCAACGGCCACGGCCAGTACGACGACAGCGTAGAGCAGCCCAAACCCGATAGCGGCTTTCATGTCGGACGGCGGCTTGTCCTGGGACAGGTTCTGCCCGCCGGGGCAGGTCCACAGATAGAGGGCGCCGCTCACGAGGGCCATCAGGGCCATCATCACGAGAAGGGGCGGCACCGTCACGCTGAGGAGTTCCGGGGCCACGACGGCGATCTCAAAGATGACCCGGCCGAACACCACCGTTGACGCGACAAAAATGACGACCGCGGCCGCGGGAGCCGTCTCCGGGTATTGCCGGGTATTCCGGGCATAGCTTACGGTCGTGGCCGTGCTGGAGATCAGGCCGCCGAGGATCCCGCCCAGGAGAATGCCCACCCGCGCGCCAAGGAGCTTGTAGGCCATGTACGCGCCGAGGCTGATCCCCACGATGAGCACCACCATCAGCCAGATCTGGAACGGGTTGATGACGCCGAAGGGGTCGAAGGCGCGGTTGGGGAGCAGGGGCAGGATGACGAGGGCGATGAGGATGAGGCGCATGATGGCCTGGACATCCTCTTCGCCGATACGTTGGACGAACCCATGAAGGGGTTTCTTCCAGTGGAGGAGGAGGGCGACGGTTCCGGCGACGGCCGTCGCGGAGGCCGTATAATCCAGGGCGAGAATGACGCCGACAAAAAACATCACGAACGCGGCGGCGTCGGTGGTGATGCCGATGTCCGATTTGCCCGCCCGCACGTGGAGGTAATTCTCGAAAATGATGAGCATGGCGAGGGCCAACATGGCCGCGGCGATCACCCAGCCGTCGAAATGGATTGCCGTCATAGCGCTCAGCGCCCCCAGGAGGGTGATCAACGGAAACGAGCGAATGCCGGCGTATTTGGACGCCCATTCGCGCTGCATCCCGACGATCAGGCCCAGGCCGAGCGCCAGGGCCAGGTGCTGAAATTCCTTCACGCCGACTCCTCACGATTGATCCGGGTGCCGGAACACGGATTCCGTCCGGACGGCTCTATCATACCGATCCGGTTCAGATTCCTCACGCGGCCGGGCCGTGTGCCCGCAGGGCGGTGACAGAGACGGGAATCATTCCTTTTCGAGCGCCTCAAACCCGGAGATAACATCGAGCAATTCTTCGGTGACCGCGGCCTGGCGGCGCTGGTGGTAGCGCGCATGGAGCTCGGCGATCTTTTCTTCGATGTTGTTCTCAGCCGCCTGCATGGCCGCCAGGCGGCTGGCGTTTTCGCTGGCCAGCGATTCGGCGAACGCCCGGAAGAGGGCCACGAAGAGGTATTGCCGGACCAGTGACGCAAAGAGCGTTTGCCAGTTGCCGGGATAGCCCGGAAGCTGATTTGTGGGCCAGGGCCGGGCCGCCAGTTCCCGGAGCCAATCCACCGGCAGCGGCAGGAGTTGCAGGGCGTGCGGTTCATAGCTCGCGCCGCGCCGGGGCCGGTTGTTGAAGACCATGACCTGGGACACGTTCTTCTGTTTCCGCCACTCCTCGACGCTTACAAG
Source organism: Candidatus Hydrogenedentes bacterium UBA2224 (assembly GCA_002348185.1). GTDB lineage: Bacteria > Hydrogenedentota > Hydrogenedentia > Hydrogenedentales > SLHB01 > UBA2224. The sequence goes on from DDYW01000043.1 coordinate 8,360, forward strand.
CACGTCCTGCACCGCGGGGATGAGGCCTTCAATCACATGGGGCACCGCGAACGGGGTCTCGACCGTCTCGCCGCGGGCCTCGAGTTCGCCGAACGGCCGAATGCCTATGGGAGCGAAAAAACGCGTGTGGGACGAGAACGGCCCCTGCTTCAGATACCCGAGGGCGTAGTCGACAATGTCGCGGTTCAGCGAGCCGCACAAGCCCTGGTCCGAACCAAACACGAGGGCGGCCAGCACGCCGTCCTCATCGCTTCGATTCATGGCCAGCACCTCCGGCTGCTGTTTTGCGAGCACCTGGAATCCGAGTTCCACGGCATCGCTGTAGACCCGGAGGGACTCGACGGCACGGTCAAATTGCCGGATGGCGACCGCGGCAATGCCCTTCATGGTTTTCACCACGGACTGAAGGTCTTCGGCGGTCCCGATCTGTCTACTGAGGTTTTCGATCGTCTCCACTGGCATCGTCCCGCGCCGCGGGTCCTCCAATACTCTCGGTAATGGCCTGGCGAAGGCTGGAACGAAACGTCTCGGAGAGTTTCTCGCCTTGCTCGATGGCCTCGAGGATGCCGGCGCATTTCACCTTGACTTCATCGCGCAGCGTTTGCGCCACCTCGCGCACGCGTTCCACGGCGACTCCATCCATGAGCCCCTCCGTGACGGCCAGGAGCACGATGATCTGTTCTCCGGGCGTCATCAGGTCGAACTGTCCCTGTTTAAGGATCTCGCGCACCCGGCGTCCCCGCTCCAGCATCTGTTGTTTTTCTTCTTCAAGGCGGGTACCGTACCGGCTGAACCGTTCGAGCTCCTCGAACTGCGAATACGCCAGCTTGAGGTCGCCCGCGACGCTTCGGTAGGCGGGCAGTTGCGCCTTTCCGCCGACACGGGAGACGCTGCGCCCGACGTCTACGGCCGGCATGATCCCCTGCTGAAACAGCCGGGGAGAGAGGTAAACCTGGCCGTCGGTGATGCTGATCAGATTGGTTGGAATAAACGCCGAGAGGTTCTGGGCCTGGGTCTCGATGATGGGCAGGGCGGTGAGCGAACCGCCGGCGAGCGCGGCATCGAGGTGCGTTGCGCGTTCGAGCAGCCGGGAATGGATGTAGAAGATGTCGCCCGGGTAGGCTTC
>DDYW01000068.1 GCA_002348185.1 Candidatus Hydrogenedentes bacterium UBA2224
CCCGCGCCGTTGGGCCCGAGAAAGCAGAAGAACTCCCCGGCCGGGATGCGCAGATTGAGGTGGCTGACGGCGGTTTTCGAGCCGAACTGTTTCACCAGATCGATGGTTTCAATCATAGGCTCCTTGCTCTCCGTCATGAGCTCGAGGCGTGTCCTGTCCCACGTCGAGCACCTCAATGCCCAGTTTTCCCAGGAAGGGGAGCAGACGGGGCCAGCGTTCGATGTCGCCCGTGACCAGCTTCACGTGCGTGGCATCGGCGACCGGCTGTCCGAACGTCGGGTCCATCCAGACCCATTCCCCGACAAAGACCTCGGGCCAGGCGTGGTAATAGAATCCGTCCAGCTCGTCACTCCACACCACGCCAAGCGCAATCCGGGTGGGGACGTCCACCGCGCGCGCCAGCGCGGCGAACAGGACGGTATGCTCGTTGCAGTCCCCCACGCGCGTATTCAACACGTCCAGCGCGGACGGAATGCTGAGGACGCCTTGTTTTTCGATGTTGGCGAAGACCCAGTCGTGGATCGCGCAGGCCTTGTCCCAGGGGGATTGGCGATCTCCAACGATCCCGGCGGCGGTCTTCTGGATATCGGGATGGCCGGACTGCACGAATGGATGCGGCGCGAGGTAGGGTGCGGGGTCATCGAGGACCCGGGGGGATTCTGCGGCATCCGCGTGCGACTGCGGCGCGATAACGAGTTCCGCGTTCCCGGCAAAGCGCTGATTGGCGTCTTCGGGGATGGCCACCGCGTCGGAGAGGCCCGAGACGCGTATCGTCATATGGCGGGCGCCGCGCGCCGGACGTTTCCCGGATGGCCGGATGGCGACGGCCAGGATGAGGTCCTGGGGGGTCTCCTGGGCGGTGGCGGCGAGGGCTTCGTGGGACGTCGTCTGCTGCAGGATCAGACCGAGGGGCGTTTCCGCGCGGAGGGTTTGCCCCTGGTCGTCGATCCAGGCTTTCGATTCGATGTTGTGCACGGTGATCGAGACGACGCGAGCCCTCCGGGCGGCTGCCCCTTCTCCGAGGGTTTCGAAACCCAGGCATTTGACGCGCGCGGTGCCCAGGGTCAGGGTCATGGGATCGAACGCCTCGAGCACGGTCTCATCTCCAGGGTCCAGGCGGTCCAGCTGCAGGGTGGAGGTGCCCGCGACGCCGGCGATGACGATCTCGCGGTCTACGGGCAGCGAGAGGGGATAGACCTCGCCGGCCGTGTGGATCCGGGCCTCGAGCATGCCGTTTTCGAGCGCGCCCTCAAACCGCGCGCTGTGTTCCTCCGACCGGACGGCGAAATCGAAGCTGCCGGTGTCGCCCGTTCGCGCAAACCAGGCCGAGCCGCCCAGATGCATGCGCATGGGCTGGCCGAGGAACTGCATTTTCAATATGGCATTGAGGGTGAGCAGGGTTCCCGGCAGCCCGTCGCGGGTCTCGGGGGCGGTCTGCGAGTTGATGAATCCGAGGGGCTGCTCGCTGGGAGACAGGACCATCATCCAGCTGTCGGTGGGGCTGGCGGCGTAACTGGCCGCCATGGAGGGCCCGCGGAGGAGCGGCAGGAGTTCGCGCCGGGCCAGCAGGCCCATCATCAGCAGCCAGAAGAGGACAACGGCCGCTCCGATCAGTTTCTTGCGATGGCGCCGCAGCACTTCTTGAATTTCTTGNNCTGCCGCAGGGGCAGGGGTCGTTGGGCTTGACTTCGGGCCCCGTCCTGCGGATGGGTTGCTGTTTGACGCGGGGACGCAGGCGTTCTCCAGGCTCCTGCTGTTCGCCGTCGGGCTGGCCGGCCAGGGCGAAGCGGCTCGTGTCGAACGACGCGAAACTGCGGTCCTGCTGCTTGTCGGCCTGCACGTACGAGTACTGTGACAACTTGGCGAACGGATCTTCCGCGGGGGTGAGCACGCCGCGTTCCGCCTGGGTCCGGCGGCGGCGGCGCACCTCGGGATCCGACAGCCGTGNNCCATCATGGACTGGAACATCTCGAACGCTTCGGTCTTGTATTCAACGAGCGGATCCTTCTGCCCGTAGGCGCGCAGCCGCACGGAGTCGCGCAGGTAGTCCATGGAGTACAGATGGTCAATCCATTTCTCGTCCACGGCCCGCAGCAGGGCCATCATCTCGAGGTCGTGCGTGCGTTTCCGGGCGATGCGGGCAAAGTCCACCTGGGCCTCGTCGCCGCCGATCTCGCTGCGGAAATGCGCGCGGATTTCGTCCTCGAGCACGTGTTCACGGCGTTCGTATTCCTTTACGACCTGGTCGACAAGTTCCTCGAACAGCGGCCGGGGCGCCGGTTCGCCGTCATCGGACGCCGGGGGTTCGAGGGAGAACTCGAATCCGAAGATGGCCCGGAACCCCGTGGACAGCCCCTCGAGGTCCCATTCGTCGGGGAGAACGTCTTCCGGGGCGAACTCGTTGACGAGCCGGCCAACGATGTTCTCGAACATCTCGCGAAGCTGTTCGGTGACGTCGCGGTCTTCGAGCACGTTCCGGCGCATGTCGTAGATGATCATGCGCTGTTTGTTCATGACGTCGTCATATTCCTTAAGGTGTTTGCGGATCTCGAAGTTGTACTCTTCGACCTGTCGCTGGGCCCGTTCGATGGAGCGCGAGACCATTTTCTGGCTGAGCGGCTCGTCGTCCATCTGCTGGTTGCCGAACCAATCGAGCAGGCGTTTGACCTTGTCGCCGCCGAACAAACGCGCGACCTCATCTTCCAGACTGAGGAAGAACCGGGTGTTTCCGGGGTCGCCCTGGCGCCCGCAGCGGCCGCGAAGCTGGTTGTCGATGCGGCGGGATTCGTGGCGTTCGGTGCCGACGATGGCCAGTCCGCCCAGTTCGCGCACGCCGTCCCCCAGCTTGATGTCGGTGCCGCGGCCGG
>DDYW01000124.1 GCA_002348185.1 Candidatus Hydrogenedentes bacterium UBA2224
ACATTTCTAATGTGGCTTGACAGTGAAATTCAACCAGCTTGACCACGGCCGCCGGGGCGCTTATGGTAAGCCCGTCAATGCAGGCGCTGTTCAACTGTTCAGGAGTGCAAGGCATGAGTCGGAGATCTGTTCTTTTGATTATGGTTTGGGCCGCTGTCGCGTGGCGCACCGAAGCCGCGGAAGAGCTGTGGCGGTTTGAAACGCCCCTGGGCAACTTCGACAGTTCCCCTGCGCTCGCCGACATGAACGGTGACGGACGCCAGGACATCATCGCGACCACCGTGTCGGGGAGTGTGGTGGTGGTGGATAGTGCGGGCCGCGAAATCTGGAACCGGAGTCTGCAGATTCCCATAAGCCTGCCTCCCACCGTGATCGACCTGGTGGAAGACGAACGGCTGGAGATCCTCGTGCTGAATCAGTCCGGCACGGTGTTCTGCCTGGCCGGCCAGAACGGAGACACCATCTGGAAATATGACCTGCCTTCGGAGATCGAGTGGGGGACCACCGCGATTGTGGCCTGTGACCTTGACGGCGACGGCCGCCGCGAAGTGGTCACCGGGGATTCGGCGGGGCATGTGGTCTGTCTTTCGGCGGCGGGCGAGTGCATGTGGCAATACAATGGCGGTCACGGGCACACCTATCCGCCCGCCATCGGGAGGCTGTCGGAGTCCGCGCCGCCGTCGATCTTGATCTCGGGGTCCCTGCTGCCGCTGATCTGTCTGGACGTAGCCGGGAAGGAGCAGTGGCGCCTGGATATTGAAGCGCAGGGCGCCGCGCCTGTTCTCGCCGACATCAACAATGACGGCGCCCGGGAGATCCTCACGGCCATCGACAATTGCGTCGCGGCCGTCGATGCCAACGGCAAGGTGATGTGGCGATTCGAAACGCCCAAGGAAATCGACAGCAGCATCTGTGCCGGCGATGCGAACCAGGACGGCATCCTCGAGATCTACGCGATTGACCTGTCGGGGCTTCTGGCGGCCATCGCCCCCGATGGCGTCAAACTGTGGACCGGTACCGTGCACGAACGGGCGCGGCGTTCCCCGGCGCTGGCGGATATCGACGGTGACGGCGGCATCGAGATCGTGGCCGCCGGCTACAGCGGCGAGCTTTTTGTGTTCAGCGCGGACGGTGAGCTCGAGGAACAGATCGCGATGCCCAACCCGACAAATGCTTCGCCCACGATCGCGGACCTGCTGGGCGACGGCACACCCTGTATCGTCTACGCGTGCACGTCCGGGGGCGTCCTGGCCTGGAAATGGTCCTCCGCCAAGGCCGGTGCGCAGGTGCTCTGGCCCGAATACCGATTCACTTCCTCGCGCGCAGGCGTACTGGAAACAGGCGGGGAACAGTCGCGCGTGCGTATTACGGCCGCGGATTTCGGCGCGATGTATGCCGGCGAGAATGCCGTTCGCCTCACCATCGAAAATCCCGCCCGGCGCCCCCTTCGCGTCGAAATCACGACATCCCGAAGCGGTGAGACGCCGCGCACGGCGACCTTTGACGTTTCGGACGCATCGGCCACCGTGGTCGACCGCTATTCGCTTCCCGCGGGACGGCCCGTGGAATTGGAGATTGCCTGTCGCGTGTACGACGGGCAGACCATTGTGGCCCGTCGGTCGCACAGCGCCCACATCGCGCCCTTGCAGAAAGAACTCGCCGACCTGGCCGCGCTGCTGGACGCCGTGAGGGAGACCGCGCGGCGCCTTCCCGACGCGTATGCCGTCCTGGGACGGGTCGGCGAAGCCCGCGACCGGCACGAACACTACGCGACGCGCATCGCCGGCATCGGAACCCTGCCGGACGTCGAACAGCGCGAAATCCGGGACGGGATGCAGGGGGACATCCGCGATTTTACCCGGCTGCTCAAACTTACAGAAACCGCCGCGGAGCAGTGTGAGACAGGGGCCTGGCCGGTGTGCCTGAGCGTGGCCAATCCGTGGGCGCCCTTTGGCGCGTTCGACGAAATCCTCGAAGACCGGTTGAAAGAGCCCGAAGTGAAGCTCGAGGCGTTCCGTGGCGAGGTTGAAGACGCGGCCCTGAACGTGTTCAATCTCGGCACGGCGCCGTTGCAGGTGCGCGTTGAACTCGAGCCCCTGGTGCTGGAAGGCGTGCCGGATGCGGCGCCGGTCGCATCGCGCGACGCCGTCGCAATCCATGAAGTAGTGAGCGTGCCGACGCAGTCGCTTGACCTCTCGGCCGACGTCCTGCCCCGCATCAATTCGGGCTACGTCTTGACCCTGCCCGCCTGGGATGCGCGGCAACTGTGGTTTGCGGTTCGCACCGAAGGGCTGGCGCCCGGCCGGTGGACGAGCACCGTCCGGATACGCACGCTCGAGGTCGTGTCGCGGGAATTCACGGCGCCGCTGAGCGTCGAGGTCTGGGAAGCGGCCCTGCCCGAGACACAGGCGCTCAAACACTGCAACTGGGGCTATGTCTACAATACCCCGCGGATGCGGGGTTTCGAGGAGGAGACGGTTCACGACCGCGTCGCGCATGGCAACAATGTGTTTGTGACGACGCTTGTCCCGAAGGCGTCCTACGACGAGACGGGCGCAATTGTCGGGGAGATCGACTATACGGAACACGACGCCTATGTGCGCCGTTACGCGCCTCACGGCATGATCCTGTTTCACAATACCGGCGGGATCAAGGGCCCGGGGGGCGCCGAGACCGATGCGTACCGCAAGGCGTTCGTGACCTGGATGCGCGCCTGGGTGGCCCACCTCAAGGATATGGGTATCGGCTACGACCGGTTTGCCATGTACCCCGTCGATGAACCCGGCTTGCAGGAAGGGCTGGTCGAACGGTATCTGTTCTATGCCAAACTCGCCCGGGAAGCGGACCCGAAGATCCTCATGTATACCGATCCCGTGGCGCGCATTCGCAAAGAAGAACTGGTCGAGATGCTCCCGTACGTCGACATCTGGTGCCCCAATCGCGGGGGATTCCTGCTCGACATCAATCCGGACAAGCTGGAGGTCATCAAGAATTCCGGCAAGACCCTGTGGACCTACGAGTGCTCGGACAACGCGAAGCACCAGTCGCCGCTGGGCTATTACCGGGGACTGTCGTGGCTGGCCTGGCATCACGGGCTGACGGGCATCGGGTTCTGGTCGTATTGCACCTCGCAGGCGGATCCCTGGTACAAGCCCGAGGACACCCTCGATTACCTGCTCGTATACCAGGGCGACGGTGTTGTGATCAGCAAGCGCTGGGAGGCCGTGCGCGACGGCATCGAGGATTACGACATGCTGGTTGTGCTCCGCGATGCCGCACGGAAGGCCCGGGCCGAAAACCGCGACGCGGAAGCCGTCGCGAAGGCCGAAACACTCCTTACGAAGAAGGTGCTGGAGGTCGCGCGCTTCTGCGGGTGGGACGAGGACGGCACCACCCCCGGCAAGGACGGCCTGCCCGGCGTTCGGGCGGTGGAAGACACGCGGTACGAGTCCCTCCGGGCCGTGCGGCGCGAAATGGTCCAGTTGCTGGAAGCGCTGGCGCCATGAGCACCCGGCGCCGGCGCTGTGTCAGGCCCGGACCAGGTGAAATGCCGCGAACGCGCCCCAGGCCGACAGGGCCAAGGCCAGCGGCAGCACGAGCCATTTTGCGATGCGGCCCCGGCCGGCAATCCAGGCGATTCCGAACACGATAGCGGCAGACAACACGCCGCCGATGAGCGCGCCTGCGGTTTCCGAGACTGGTCCGCTCCGGATCCCCATGTTCTGGGCGACCGTGCGCGCCAGGTACGTCAGCAGCATGCCGGGAAAGACCCAGAGACATTTCAGCCAGACGAGCTTGCAGTGGTCGCATGAAACAAAGAGCCAGGTGATGCCCGCCGCGACGTTGAACGGGCCATACACCACCGCGAACGCAGGCAGAAAGGCGCGCCACCACCAGTTGGAGACGCGCCGGTCCTGGGCCTGCGGCTCCTCCGGCGCCACGATGTCTTCCACGGCGCCTCTTGCAGGTGTTTCAGTGGTCATCGTGCTCGCCCCCCCGGTACAGCCTTGTTATGCGCCTGTAAACGCCTCGACCTGCCGCACCATTTCTTCGTAGTTCCGCAGGGTCAACGGCGACAGCTCGCGCCCGTACGGGGCGGAGCTCGGCATCACGACGAGTCCCCGGCCTTCGCCCGCCGTCCCTTCGCGCAGCGCTGTGGCGACCTTTTCGGCGAACCGGGGCGTGGGCAGGTTCTCGATGTCCGAGACTTCGAGATTGCCAAAGAGCGTCATCTGCGCGCCGTAACGTTCGCGGACATACCCGAGCGTCACGTCTCCCTGCGGTGAGGGTTCGATGGGGTCAAGGCCGCGGCACCCCGTGGCGGCGATGTGGTCGAGGATGTCGCGCAGCCGCCCGTGGGAATGTACACGCGCATAGCCGCCATACCGCTGGATGGCCTCGACCATGGGGGTGACGTAGCGGGTCGCGTATTCTTCGAAAAGGTTCGGGGGCAGATAAGGCGGCGACGCGTATTCCGGGCCGAAGATTCGCCAGAGACGGCCCGGAAGCGTCCGGGCCACGGCTTCCACGCGCGGCAGGAGCAGCGACGCCACTTTCTCGAGCGCCTGGTGCATCAGCGCGTTCTCCGTCATGGCGACGAGCAGGTACGTGCCCATGTCGAACAGGGGAGCGACATGGCACAACGGGTCCGGCGTGTCGAGGCAGACTATCCCCGCATCGCCCAGGAGGTCTTCGGTCACCAGGACCTCGGCGGTGTCCGGCGTTCCGCCGAAATCCTCCTGCGGCAGCGCGAGCCATGCCTTGAAATCGTCGAGGTCTTTCAGCAGGTGCTCGACGGTCCAGACCGTGTACACGGCCTCATCCTGGCGGTTCAGGGTGGTCAGGGCGCGATTGCCGGCGCGCAACGTAGTGCGTTCGAATCGGCTGCCGCCGTCCTCCCAGCGTTCAAAGGTGCGAAGGGGTTCCAGCGGATCCGGGGGCGTGTCCCGGAACGCCACGCCGCGCATGACGATGCGGTCGGTCCTGTCCCGGGCCAGGTCCAGCAGGGGACGCCAGGACGGGTCGTTAAACACGTTGTAGGGATCGGGGTCATCCGGTACCTCGTCGATGCCGTTCAGTTCATAGAAACAGACGGAGGGCCGGTCAACCGGCTGGCCCTCGAGCGTCCTCATCAGTCGTTCGCGTCGCGTCATGCAGTCAGACTCTCTATAGTTCGGTTCCGGATTTGGGTCCACGATAACCTAAACCCACTGTCAAACCAAGGGCGGAAAATGTATCATAATGGCCACGCATCGATTGGAGGGTAGCTCATGTATCTGGCATTCAGACGGCCGTACCGGACCCTGCGTATTCTGGGTTCCTGCGGGGCGCTCGTTGGATTCCTTGTTTTCGCGCCGCAACCCGCACCGGCGGACGAGCAGGACTCCTGGCGGGCGCTCGTCGAGGCCTCGTTCCTGCAGGAAGACGCCCTGTTCCAAACGGCGGTTCCGGACGCGCACGGAGAGGTCTCGTCGCAGGAGGATGCCGCGGGTGGGTGCGATGGCATCAAGACCGGCGCCTACGGTTTTCACACGGCCAGCGGCGAGCAGGATCCCTGGTGGCAGGTGGACCTCGGCGCGGTATATGAGCTCGACCGGATCGTCGTCTACAACCGTACGGACAGCGGCACTGCTGCGCGGACCCGCACGCTCCAGGCGCTGGTGTGTCCGGAGCCTCAGAACCCCGCCTTCCAGACCGTGTACACGCACGACGGGTCGGTTTTCCTTGGCGTCGCGGACAACGCTCCGCTGGTCATCGATCTGCGCGGGAAAGGCATTGCGGCGCGCGTCGTGCGGCTCCAGATCCCGGGGAAGTGTTCGTTTGCCCTCGATGAGGTCGAGGTGTATGCCGCCGGCAACCCCGGCGAGAATATCGCCCTGGGAAAACCCGCCGACCAGAAGAGCACCAGTCCCTACTCGCGGTCCTCGGCCGCGGTTGCGGATGCGTTGACCTGTTCCGCCGCCCACATCCAGCACGTGTTCGCGCAGGGACACGCGCTCGCGGAACGCCTGGGCCATGCCGGACATGTCCCCGGACTGGCGGAGGCCGTTCAGGCGTTCAACGCCATAGATGCGGAATGGAAGGCGCTGGCGTCCGCCGGGGCAACGGACGCCGCGGCGCGGCGCGCGATCTACCTGAATGCGCGGTGGGCGCTGCGTGATATCGCGTTCCGCAATCCCCTGTTTGATTTCGACCGCCTCCTCTTCATCAAGCGGCACGATTCCAGGGGCGTATTCCACATGTGTGACCAGTACTACGGGTTCAACGCCGTTCCCGGCGGCGGGCTTTTCGTCCTGAACGGCCCGTTCGGGGCGAATCCGTCGGCGGAGAACCTGCTTACGGCTTCGAACGTGGCAGCCGGCCGTCTGGCCGGGGCCCCTCTCGAGCCGGGGGCGTTTCTCTCGCCCGAACTCTCGTATGACGGCAGCACGATCTATTTTGCCTATACGGAAGCCCTGGGCGAGGACCTCGAATGGACCCCGCGGAGCTGCTACCACCTCTTCCGCTGCAACGCCGATGGCTCGGGCCTCGTCCAGCTCACCGACGGTTCCTGGAACGACTTCGACCCGTGCGAGTTGCCAAACGGTCGCCTGGCGTTTATCTCCGAGCGCCGGGGAGGCTACCTGCGCTGCGGCCGCCATTGTCCAACCTATGCGATGTACGGCATGCGCGCCGACGGGTCGGACATCATCCCGCTGAGCTACCACGAAACTCACGAATGGCACCCCAGCGTGAATCATGAAGGGATGATCGTCTATACGCGCTGGGACTATGTTGACCGCGACACCAATGTGGCCCATCACATCTGGACCAGCTATCCCGATGGCCGCGATCCGCGTAGTTTCCACGGTAATTACCCCGAGGACCGGTCCCGCCGTCCGTGGATGGAGATGAGCATCCGCGCCATTCCCGGTTCGCACCGGTATGTCGCGACGGCCGCGGCGCACCACGGACATGCCTTTGGCTCGCTGGTGCTGATCGACCCGCGTGCCGCCGACGACGGCGCGATGAACCAGCTCACGCGCCTGACTCCCGAGGTGCCGTTCCCCGAGTCGGAACGCCACCTGCGGCCCATTGCCGAATGCATGGTCTATGGCACGCCCTGGCCCCTGAGCGAAGACGACTACCTCTGCGTGTACGATCCCACCACCAGGAACCGCGGCATCTACTGGCTCGACCGGTTCGGAAACCGGGAACTGCTCTACCGCGATCCGGCCATTTCCTGCCTGAGCCCGATTCCGCTCACGCCGCGGCCGAAACCGCCCGTGCTCCCGGCCGGAACCACCCAAACCGCCCAGACCCCGCCCGAAGATCAGTTCGGCACGGTCGCGGTTATGAACGTGTACGAGAGCGATTTCGCATGGCCCGAAGGCGCCAAAGTCGCCGCATTGCGGGTCATCCAGGTGTTGCCGAAGACCACGCCCCCGCCCAACGAGCCGCGGATCGGGATCGCCAACCAGAGCAATGCCCGGGCCGTGCTGGGCACCGTGCCGGTCGCGGAGGACGGAAGCGCGCATTTCCGCGCGCCGGCCGGCAAGCTCATTTATTTCCAGGCGCTGGACGCGCAGGGGCTGGCCATACAATCCATGCGTTCGGCGACGTATCTGCACGCGGGCGAGAACCTGACCTGCCTGGGCTGCCACGAACACAAGCACCAGGCGGGCCTCCGGATGGCGCGCGTTCCCGCCGCCCTGCAGCGGCCGCCGTCCGCGATTCTACCCGATGTCGAAGGCTCCAATCCGTTCAACTACCAGCGGCTGGTGCAGCCCGTGCTTGACCGGCACTGTGTGGCGTGCCACCGGGAAAAGGGGGCGCTTCCTCTGGATGGCGAGCCGCAGGGGCCGCATCTCTGGGCCCGCTCGTATGAAAACCTGGCCGGGGACTACGGCTTCTACTTTAATGTGAGCAACGGCTCGATCAATGATGGGGTGCATGGCGGCAGCCGGACCGTCCCCGGGGCGTTCGGGGCTCGCGCGGCGAAACTGTTCGACTACCTCAACGGACAGCACTACGACGCGAAGCCGTCTCAAGAGGACCTCTACCGGCTGGCCCTGTGGCTGGACTGCAATTCCGAGTTTTTCGGCGCATATGAGAACACCGGGGCCCAGAGCCGCGGAGAACTGGTCACTCCGTCGCTGGAGTGACGAATGAGGGGAGAAGGCATGCGGCTCGGGAAGGCGCTGGGCGCTGTTGTGTGGTTATCCGTGCTGGCGGGTTCGAACGTTCAGGCCGGGGAACTTCCGTTCCGCGACCAGGTCGAAGCCGACTGGCTGCTGCAGGAACAGTACCGCTACGGCGAGCTCCCGGGGGACATCACCCCCGAATCGGATGCCGCGGGCGCCTGCGACGGCGTCAAGGACGGCGCATGGGGATTCCACACCAGCCAGCAGGACTCCCCCTGGTGGCAGGTGGACCTGGGAAGCGAATGCCGGGTTCAGCGTGTCGTCGTCTGGAACCGGTGCGACAGCGTCGCACCGCGGGCCGCGCGTCTCCTGGTGCTGGCATCGGCCGACGGAGCGTCGTGGCAGGAATGGTACGCGCATGACGGCGCCGTCTTCTACGGTTTCTCCGACAACGCGCCGCTGGTGGTCGACATCGGAGAACGCCCCGCCCGTTTTGTGCGGATCCAGCTCCCCGGCGCCGATTTTCTGCATCTCGACGAGGTCGAGGTGTTTGGCGCCGGTGAGCCGGACCGGAACCTCGCCCTGCACCGCCCCGCCCTGCAGAGCAGCCTCTCGCCATGGTCGAAAGACCACCGGCCAACTGCGCCGGTGGACTGGGCGGGGCGCTTCGCCCGGGTCGTGAGCCACACGGCCGCGCTCCTGGACGAGCTGGAGACGGAGGGCATCGAGGTTTCGGGCGACCGCACCCTGCTGGCGCAACTGGCCGGACGCGAAGGAACTCCGGAAACCTATCTCGAGGCGCGCTGGCTTCAGCGCAAACTCACGTTCGCGCACCCGCTCCTGTCGTTCGACACGCTCTTCTTCGGCAAGCGCCTGCCGGGGACCTACAACCACATGTCGGACCAGTATTACGGCTGGTGGTCGCGTCCCGGAGGGGGGCTGTATGCCTTGCGCAATTTTGCCCAGCCCGACGGTCCCGTCATTGCGTGTCTCAGCGAGTCCATGGGCAGGGAAGGCAGTTTTCTGCGGCCGTGCCTGTCCTACGACGCGACCCGGGCGCTGTTCGCCTGGTGCCGCTATTACCCCGGCCTCGCGGAGCAGCCCGACAAGCTCGACAAGGGCAATGTCCCGGAGGACGCGTTCTATCACGTGTTTGAAATGGACCTGGCCACGCGGCAGGTGCGTCAACTGACCCGGGGCAAATACGACGATTTTGACGCGCGGTATCTGCCCGGCGGCGACATCATTTTTCTCTCGACCCGGCGCGGACAGGCCCTGCAGTGCGGTACGGCCAGCGCCCGGCGCACGCTGGAGACGCCGGACCTGCCCGACGCATATGTGCGCTGCGGAGGCGGGCCGGAGCGTCCCGTGGCCGTGTACACCCTGCACCGCATGAACGGGAACGGGGGAGATCTCTGCGCCATTTCACCGTTCGAGATGTTCGAGTGGACGCCCAGCATCGCCCACGATGGCCGTATCCTCTACTCCCGGTGGGACTACGTCGACCGCGACAACATGCCGTATATGGGCCTGTGGTCCATCAACCCCGACGGCACCAACAGCAGCATCGTCTACGGCAACTTTACGCGCGCGCCCCATTGCACCTTCGAACCGCGGTCCATTCCGAATTCCCGCAAGATCATCTTCACGGCGTCGGCTCATCACGCGCAGACCATGGGCAGCCTGGTCTTGCTCGATCCCTCTGCTGGCACCGAGGGCACGGAACCCATCACCCGCCTGACGCCGGAAGTGGTCTTCCCCGAGATCGAAGGCTGGCCCGAGACGTATTTCGCCAATCCCTGGCCGTTATCGGAACGGTTCTATCTCGTGGCGTGGGGCAAAGCCGAGAGCGTCCGGGAAGGGGCCCGAATGTCCGGGAATGCCATGGGCCTCTATCTCTTCGATGCCGAGGGCAACCTCGAACTGCTTCACCGCGATCCCGAGTTCTCCTGTGCGTGGCCCATGCCGCTGGAACCCCAGCCCGAACCGCTCCGGCGGCCGGACGTTCCGGAATGGGACCGGGCCCACGACGGCCGCTTTGTGGTGACCGACGTGTACCGGGGGTTGCCCAACACGCCGCGCGGCACGATCAAGGCGCTGCGCATTGTCGCGGTCCCCGCGAAAACTCATCCCACGATGAACTTCCCCGCCATGGGCGTGACGCGCGACGACCCCGGCAAGTGCGTGCTGGGCACGGTGCCCGTAGAGGCGGACGGCTCGGCGCATTTCCGCGTACCCGCCGGGGTGATGGTATTCTTCCAGGCGCTCGACGGCCGGGGTATCGCGGTCCAGTCCATGCGGAGTTCCACGCACGTGCAGCCCGGCCAGACGCTCAGTTGCGTGGGGTGCCACGAGCCGCGCACCCAGGCGCCTCCGGTGGCCGCGGCGGCGGCCGCGCGCAGAGATCCGTCGAGAATCGCGCCCGGCCCGGACGGCTCTTGGCCTCTGCGCTTCGACCGCCTGGTGCAGCCCGTGCTGGAGGCGCATTGCGTTGCCTGCCACCGGGCGGACGGTGAACACGCGGAGGCGGCCCGGCGCCCGCTTACGCCGGAAGCGTCCTACGACATGCTGGTCGCTTTTGGAACGCCCAGTCTGCAGGATCAGGTGCGCGGGAGTTACGCGGACGGGAAATCGCTGGAGGGACAGGGGCCCGCGGCAAGCAGCCCGCTCCTCGCGATGCTGACCCGCCAGGATGGTCACCACGGCGTGAAACTGACTCCCGCCGAACTCGAGCGCCTGATTGTGTGGATGGATACGTACGGCCAGCGACTGGGCTCGTTTGACGAGCGCCAGGAACAGCAGCTCGCCGCGTTGCGCGCCCAGTGGCACGACCTGCTGGCCCCCCCTCGCGAAGGGAGATGACGGGGGAGGGACACCGCATAGCGCCGGGCGCTTGTTCGTCTCGAGCACGGCGTCGCCGCTCAATCGCCAGCTCACTTCAGGCGAGATGACAGAAACGCTTGTCCTCTCGGGCGCTCGAGGGATGCATGCAACCGCGGAGGCCCCTGCAGCACCGTTTCCACGGGCACCGCCCATGCAGGGGCTTTCTCTCGTCACCCGGTGATTCGCGCCGCGGCCGCCGATTGAACCCCGGGCCGGGGCGTCCTATACTTCCTGTCATTGTCCATACTTCGCAGGAGATCTCCCATGCCGTCACGACTATCGCGTCGAACCTTCCTCAAACGTTCCAGCCTTGCCCTGACCGCTCCGTTGATTCTTCCGCGGCTCAGCCTCGGCCAGTCTCCCAACGGCAAACTACAGTTGGCCGCGATCGGCGTTGCGGGCCAGGGCGGCAGCGATCTTGCCGCCATCTTTTCCAGCGGGAAAGTCGATGTGGTGGCGCTGTGCGACGTCGATGAAACCCGTCTGAACGAAGCGGCGAATACCTACACGCAGGCCCGAAAGTACTTCGACTGGCGCGAACTGCTTGCCAGCGAAGCCGGGAATATCGACGCGGTGTGTGTTGGTACGCCCGACCACATGCACGCCCCCATTGCGTATTCGGCCATCTGCCTGGGCAAGCACTGCTATTGCGAGAAGCCGCTGACCCAGGAAGTGTACGAAGCCCGCCAGTTACGGCTCGCCGCGGAACGCGCGGGCGTCGTTACCCAGATGGGCAACCAGATCCACGCGCATGCCTGTTACCGCAACGCCGCGAAAATGATGCAGGACGGCGTCCTCGGCAAGGTGAAGGAATGGCATTCGTGGATATCCAACGGATACGGGGGCACGGAATTGAGCCGTCCGGCGGCCGAAGATGCCCTTCCCCAGGGTCTGAACTGGGACCTGTGGCTGGGGGTGGCGCCGCAGCGCCCGTACAAGGCGGAGATCTACCATCCCCGCCTCTGGCGCTATTGGCAGGATTTCGGCTCGGGCGCCCTGGGCGATTTTGGATGCCACATTTTTGATCCCGTGTTTTCCGGACTGGGCATCGGCGCGCCGCTTCGCATCACGGCCGAAACTCCCGAGTTCAATAACGAGGTGTGGCCGTTCTGGGAGGTCATCCACTACGAGTTTCCGGCCACCGCGATGACGGCGGGCGATACGGTTCGTGCCACGTGGTACGACGGCGGCAAACACCCCGGCCCGGAGGCCATGGGCTTGCCCGCCGGTACGCCCCTCCCCGATGCCGGTTCGGTGATTGTGGGCGAAGAAGGCGTCATGGTGCTTCCCCATTGCGACAAGACCACCGTGTTGTATCCCGCCGACAAGTTCAAGGAGTTCAAGCAACCCGAGCTTCCCGGTCTCAATCACTATCATCAATGGGTCAATGCCTGCCTGGGGACGGACACCGCGGCTTCCAACTTCTCGTACGCGGGCCCGCTGGCCGAGGCGGTGCTGCTGGGCAACGTGGCCAATCGCTGCGCCGGGCAGACCCTCGAGTGGGATGCGCCGAACCTGCGGATCCCCAATGTGCCCGAAGCCAATGCACTCTTGCGGGTGCCGTACCGGGAAGGATGGGAAGTGGAGGGGTTGTCTTAGGGGGGCGGGCGCGTGCCCGGCCCAGACGCTGCGCAGGGAGGTCACGGCATGCTCTACACATTCGCGAAACTGGACACGGCGCAATTGACAGCGATTCAGCAGCTCGAGCACGAGGAAGGACTCAAGATTCTGGCCCTGACTGCCGTCGATACGCAACCGGACCTGATCGATGCCGGCCGGCTGGCCAGACTGCAGGCTCTGGAGAAAACACTGGGCCACTGTCTGATCGCCGTGCGCTAAGCGTCGGCCTCCGCGCCGAGCGCGTCGACATCGAGTTCGCCGATGCGCTCGAACACCTTCCGGATGCCCGCGCTGACGTGCTGGGCGACCATCTCGTCGTTGGGCGCGCGCAGGGGCACGGTCATGCCGAAATGCGTCTCACAGTGCTTCCGCGCCATGGGGAACAGCGCGGGGTCATACGACAGGCGCCGCCCGTAGTTCCAGGGCGAACCCTGGCCGTAGGCGTTCTGTGCCTGAAACACCGTCATCTCCGGAAGAATGAGGTCCTGCCAGACTTCAACGGGCACGCCTTCCGCCCGCAACGCTTTCATCACCACGTTGCGGAACCGCGCGGGCGGCCCCTGATACCCATGGGCCGCGCCGTCCACGTGGCAGGTGAAGTTGTACCAGTTGGTCTTGTGTCCTTCGGGCACGATGGGCGGTTGCAGCCCCGGAATATCGCGTACGCCGGCGGCAAGGATCTTCGCGTTGCGCGCGGCCGTTTCGAGATAGGCGTCGAGCTTGGCCAGTTGCGCGCGGCCGAACGCGGCCGTCAGATCGTTGTTGCGGTACATCCAGCCCAGCGCGTACGCGTGATAGTCGCGGTCTTCCGCGGGGGTGCGCGTCTCTCCAAAGGACCAGACCATGCGCGCCCGCTGGAGGATTTCCTCGTTGTCCGTTACAAACATGCCGCCTTCGCCGGAACACAGGCATTTGTTCTGGTTGAAGCTGAACGCGCCGCAATCGGCAAGACGCCCGACGCGCGTTCCCTTGTACTCGGCGCCGTGCGCCTGGCAGCAGTCTTCGATCACCTTCAGCCCGTGCCGCAGGGCGATTTCCAGGATCGGGTCCATGTTGGCCGGCAACCCATGCAGGTGTACGGCGATGATCGCCTTCGTCCGCTCGGAAATGGCCGCTTCGATACGAGCCGGGTCGATGTTCATGGTGTCGTAATCGATGTCGACGAACACGGGAATGGCATTGTGGTGCAACACACAGGTGGCCGACGACGACCAGCTGTAGGCCGGCACGATGACCTCGTCGCCCGCGCCGCACCCGCACGCCGCGACTCCCATGTGCAACGCAGCCGTGCCGCTGTTGGTCGTGATGGCGAACCGGTTGCCGTTCCAGGCCGCGAACTCGTCTTCAAACGCCCCGCAATTGGGCCCGTACGCGTGGTTCTCGCCCCGGAGCGACGCCAGCACCAGGTCCTCGTCGCTCGAATCGATCGGAGGCCACTTGCGGATCGCGCCCTCCGGTACCGCCGGCTTCCCGCCCAGCAGCGCCAGTTTCACATGCTTCATGCCACCCTCCTGCGCCTTGCCGCCTGATCCTACGCAAACCCGAACGCCGCATCAAGATTCGCCGTGCCCCGGGAGCCATCGTTTGCAGCCTCGAAGATTTCCAATCGCGATAGATTTTGAGAATGCCCTGGGATCGCCGAGCGCCAGCTCGGCATTCTCTCTGAGCCCTCATGCTCTGCCGTCCCTACGGGACTCAATCCGGGGGAGACACGAACCCCCGGGTTAAAACCCGGGGCTGATATGGACCGAC
>DDYW01000142.1 GCA_002348185.1 Candidatus Hydrogenedentes bacterium UBA2224
TCGGTCGCCCCTACGGGGCTGCAAATCCGGCCCTCCATCGCGATTTTCGGTCGCCCCTATGGGGCTGCAAAACGGCACCTCCGGCGGTCATCCGAACGGGGACACGAAGTCGCGCCGGGGACGGTGCTTGGAACATGTCCCCGTTCTTTCGACGGGCCGCTGGTTCGCTGCTCCATTCTTTTGCGAGCGTTTTACAATCCCGTGACACCCCGCGGAGTTCTTGCCGGTATGCTGACGGGACAACGCAGCTTCGAGAGAAGGAGACTTGCCATGAGAAACCTGAGTGTGGTGTTGTGCGCGGGCCTTGTAGTGACGGGGGTGGCGTGGCCGGCGGAGCAGGAACTGGAGAGCCGCGTCGTCTCGATCGGCATGTTCAAGAACGGGCTGGCCGTGGTGACCCGCACGGTCGACGTCCCCGGACCGGGCGTATACCTCGTGACCAATCCCCCCGAACCCGTTCACGGGACCTTCTGGCTGGAAAGCGATGCGACGGTCGAGGCGCGCATGACGACCCGCGAACTCGAGATTCCCGTGGCCGAGGCCGGCGGGCCCGGTCTTGAGGAGGAGTGGGCCGGCGCTACGGTGACGCTGTATTTCCGGGATGCGGGCATCCCGCCCGCGACGGGGACGGTGCTCGAGACCGGAAAGGCCACCCCGGCGTGGAACCGCAACTATCAGCCGCCGCAGTACGGATTCTCTCCTTTTTCGTCGTGGCGGTACCCGGATGTCCCGAACCCGGCCGGTCAGGGCGCTGCGGCGCATTATCTGGTGTTGCAGACGGACCGGGGACGGGTGTACGCCGATGCCTCGATGATTGCGTACGCGGATGTGGCGGGTGCGCGTGACACTCTTCGCCAGACGCGGCCGGTCCTTGAATTGACCGTCACGGAGGGTCCTGCGCCCGCGCGGGTGACGATGTCGTATCTGACCAAGGGCATCGCCTGGGCGCCCAGTTACCGTCTGGACCTCTCGGGCAAAACCCAGTTGACCATCGAGCAGGCCGCGGTAATCAAGAACGAGCTTGAGGATACCGCCGACGCGGAGATGTACCTCATATCGGGGTTCCCGAGTGTGCAGTTTGCTCACGTGACCTCGCCCTTCTCGCTGAACACGACCTGGACCGCGTTTTTTCAGCAATTGAGCCAGCAAATCCGGCCCTACAGCGGTCTGGGCCACGCCGCGACCCAGCAGGCGGTCATGTCGAATGTGATCTCGCCCGTTCAGGGCATCGATTTTTCGGCCATCCCCCTGGGCGAAGGGCCGGACATCCATTACCAGCCCATCGGCCGGCGCAGCCTCAAGGCGGGCGATGCGCTCGCAGTTCAGGTCGCGTCAGCCTCCGCCTCCTGCGAGCGCATTGTGGAATGGATTGTGCCCGATACCCGCGGAGCGAACGGCCAGTACCTGCCCGAACACCGGTATCAGGAGGACCCCGACGCCGTGCGGGACACGGCCTGGGATGCGGTACGGTTCAAGAATCCGCTTCCGTTCCCGATGACTACCGGCGCGGCCATGATCCTGTCGGACGGGCGCTTCCTGGGCCAGCAGATGTGCTACTGGACGAACAAAGGCGAGAGCGCGATCGTGCACATCACCCAGGCGCTGAGCATCCGAACCCGCAGCACGGAATATGAGATGGAAGGAACGCGGGAGCAGGTCTATATCGCGGGGCAGCGCTATCAGAAGACCACGGTCAAGGGGGAACTCACCGCCAGCAACCACCGCGACGAACCCGTGACACTGCTCATTCGCCGCCGGTTCAGCGGCGAACTCCTGCGGGCCGACGGAGAACCCGCCTGCGTGCTGTTGGAGGAGGGCGTCTGGTGCGTCAACAAGCGCAACGAACTGACCTGGAGCGTTGACCTGAAACCCGGCCAGGAAACCACGCTTGCCTGCGAATACGTGGTTCTCGTGTACGTTTAGCGCAGCGCCCTCCCCGAACCCGGAACAGGGCGGTTCTTCAGCGTGTTCTCATGCAGGGCGTGTGCCGGGGTCGCGTCCGCGGCCCGGGTGCACGTCCCCGGGCGTCGCGTGGACGGCTCCCCCGGCGGAATGCTATACTTAGCCTGAGGGCTGAAGAACGATGTTATGCGAACGTTGTCATAAGCGGCTGGCGACCCTGAGGTATAGCGAAGTCATTGATGGCAAAGCCATTGCCCGGAGCATCTGCCAGACCTGCCTGAACGCGATTCAGGGCGACGCCAGTACGGGCTTCGAGATGTCCGGCGCTGCCCCGCCACCGCGCCACGACCTGTTTCAGCGGATGGCCACCGACCGCCTGGCACGGCACATTGTGTGTTCCTCGTGCGGTCTCCAACTGGCGGAGGGCCTGCAGCGGGGGGTGCTCGGGTGCCCCGTATGTTACGACAGTTTCGCCGATCACCTCCCCAACGTGCTCCGCGGCATTCAGCCCGGGTTGCGCCATCGTGGCAAGATGCCGTCGCGCGACGCTTCGCGCGAACAGCTGCACATGCAGCTTCAAACCAAGCGGGCGTTGCTTCGCAGCGCCCTGAAAACCGAAAACTATGAGGACGCCGCCCGGCTGCGCGACGAGATCAAGGGTCTGGAAACGACGCTGAACGCGGGGGCGCCCCATAAGGGCTGAACACCTGATGCTCGAGACGCTGCTCGAAAAGAAGGCCCGATGGTTGTCCGGCGACGGACCCGAAGCCGATATCGTCATCGAATCGGGCGGTATCCTGGCCCGGAACCTGGCCGATCTGCCGTTTCCCGGCCAGGCGTCCGACGACGAACTGCACAATGTGCTGGACCGCGTGCTCGGGGCCATGGAAGGCCACGACATTTTCCGTGCGGGACAGTTTTTCATGGTCGAACACCTCGAACCGCGCGTGGTGCGGTTCCTGGTCGAGCGGCGGCTCATCTCGCCGGACATGGAACGCGCGCGCGGTCCGCGGGGCGTGTGGCTCAGCGACGACCAGGCCTTCAGCGTAATGGTGAATGGGCGGGACCATGTGCGGCTCCAGGTCCGTTCGTCGGGGTTTAATGTTGACGAGGTGTGGACGAGGCTGAGCCATGCCGACGACCTTCTTGGGAACGTGCTTGATTTCGCCTTTCACGACAAATACGGGTATCTCAGCGCCTCGGTGTCCGAAGTGGGGACGGGGTTTGGCCTGTTCGCTCTCGCCCATCTCGCGGGCCTCGCCATGAGCAACCGGATACTGGCCGAAGGTGAAAAGGCCCGCGAAAGCGGACACCGCATCGAGGGCCTGTTCGGTCCGGTCAGCGAGGGGCTGGGAGAGATGTTCACCGTGGCCAACACGGCCACCCTGGGGCGTTCCGAGGAGGAGATCCAGTTCAACCTGCGGCATCTGGTGACGGGACTGCTCGAAAGCGAGCGCCGTGCGCGGCAGCAGCTCCATGCGGACGGGGCCCGCGCGTTCGAAGATCGTGTCGGGAGAGCGGCCGGGATCGCCCGCGGCGCGCATCTTCTGGAATTCAGCGAGGCCCTCAGCCTGTTGTCTTCGCTGCGGCTTGGCCGTGCGATGGAACTCACCAAGGACTACACCTACAAGCAACTGAACAAAACGCTGTATGCCGCCCAGCCGGCCCACCTGGCCATGCGGGCAGGGCAGGACTGCGACGAGCTTACGCTGAGCATGAAGCGGGCGGACCTCTTCCGGTCCACGTTTTCCTGAACGGAGAAATGCGGACCTTGCGGTCAAGCGGCCCGGAGCCTATAGACAGGGAGTAGCGAGAAGAACGATGTGGGATAGATTTACCGAACGCGCAAAGCATGTGATCAGCACCGCCCGGGAAGAAGCCACGCGTCTCGGGAGCGAATACGTGCGTACCGAGCACATCCTGCTTGGGCTGTGCCGCGAACCCGACGGGATCGCGGCGCGGGCCCTCGAGAATCTGGGCGTCGACATTGAATCGCTCGCCATGGAGATTGAGCAGCAGGTGCAGCGGGGCAACGCCGTTCCGTCGAGCGACGAGATCGCGTTCACTCCCCGCGCCAAGAAGGTCCTCGAACTTTCCGTCGAAGAGGCGCGCCGGTTTAACCACAGCTACATCGGCACCGAGCACATCCTCCTCGGGCTCGTCAAGGAAGGGGAGGGGATCGCCGCGAAAGTGCTCCAGGATCTCAAGATCGATCTCGAGAAGATCCAGGCCGAAGTGATCCGCCTGCTGGGCGACCAAGGTAAACCGGGCCCGCAGGCCTCCACCAGCAAGAAGAGCCAGACCCCCGCGCTCGACACGTTCGGGCGCGATCTCACTGTCCTGGCTCAGGAGGGCAAGCTTGACCCCGTCATCGGGCGCGAATCGGAAATCGAGCGGGTCATTCAGGTGCTCAGCCGCCGCACGAAGAACAATCCCGTGCTGATTGGCGAGGCGGGGGTGGGCAAGACCGCCATCGTGGAGGGTCTGGCGCAGGCCATCATCAAAGGTGACGTGCCCGATCTGCTGCTGGGCCGGCGGGTCCTGACGCTCGATCTGGCGGGGGTGGTGGCCGGCACCAAGTACCGCGGCCAATTCGAGGAACGCCTGAAATCCGTGATGAAGGAAATCCGGCGGGCCGACAACATCATTCTGTTCATCGACGAACTGCACACCATCGTCGGCGCCGGCGCGGCGGAAGGCGCGGTGGACGCGGCCAACATGTTGAAACCGTCGCTGGCCCGCGGGGAACTCCAGTGCATCGGCGCCACGACCATGGACGAATACCGCAAGCATATCGAGAAGGACGCGGCGCTGGCGCGGCGGTTTCAGACGATCCTGGTCGATGCCCCGTCCGTCGAGCTGACCATCGAGATTATCCGCGGCCTTCGCGACAAGTACGAAGCGCACCACCGCGTGAAGTTTTCCGACGAAGCCATTGTCGCCGCCGCCAAGCTTTCCAACCAGTACATCAGCGATCGGTTTCTGCCCGACAAGGCGGTGGATGTCATTGACGAAGCGGGCAGCCGCGCGCGGCTTCAGATCACCACCCGGCCCGCCGAGCTCAAGCAGGTCGAGAAAGACATCGAACTGGTGACCCAGGAGAAGGAAGCCGCCATCCGGAGCCAGGAATACGAGCGCGCTGCCGCGTTGCGAGACCGCGAACGCCACCTGATCGCCCAGTTGGAGGAGAAAAAGCGCGAGTGGGAAAAGAAGCGCGATTCGGCCGAGATGGTCGTGACGGAGGAAGACATCGCGTACATCGTCTCCAAGTGGACCGGGATCCCGCTCACGAAGCTCGAAGAGAACGAGTCGCATCGCCTCTTGCGCATGCGGGAAGAGCTGCGTAAGTCGGTCGTCGGCCAGGACGGCGCCATCGACAGCATCGCGCGGTCCATTCAGCGGGCGCGGGCGGGGCTCAAGAGTTCCTCGCGTCCGGTGGGTTCTTTTCTGTTCCTGGGGCCGACGGGCGTGGGCAAGACCCTGCTTGCCAAGACCCTGGCGTCGTTCCTGTTCGGCAACGATGAGGCCTTGATCACGGTCGATATGTCCGAGTACATGGAAAAATTCGCCGTGTCGCGGCTGGGCGGCGCCCCCCCCGGTTACGTGGGGTACAACGAAGGCGGCCAGTTGACCGAACAGGTCCGGCGGCGTCCCTATTCGGTGGTGCTGTTCGATGAGATCGAGAAGGCCCATCCCGACGTGTTTAACGTGCTGCTTCAGGTTCTCGAAGAAGGGCATATGACCGATTCGACGGGGCGCAAGGTCGATTTCCGCAACACGGTCGTGGTCATGACGAGCAATATCGGCACGCGCCGCATCGGGCGAAGCACGGCGGTGGGCTTCCAGCAGAGCTCGGTCGACGATGAGTATAAGCACATGGAATCCCGGGTGATGGAAGAGGTTAAAAAGGTCTTCAATCCCGAGTTCCTGAACCGGATCGACGAAATGGTCGTGTTTCACCGGCTGGGGCACGCCGAAATGTGCCAGATTGTTGACATTCAAGTGGCGGAGGTGATAGAACGCCTGCGGGATAAGTCGCTCGAGCTGTCCCTCACCGAAAGTGCACGCGAGTTCATTGTCCGGGTGGGCACCGACGAGCAATATGGGGCACGGCCGCTCCGGCGCGCGGTGCAACATCATGTCGAGGATCCGTTGTCCGAGTTGTTGTTGAAGGGGGAATTCGGCGCTGGAACCCGTATCACGGTTCGGCCGTCGGAAACCGACGACAGGCTGGTGTTTGAGCCGGCCGGTACAGTGGCGGAAGGTGTAATCACTTGATGCGTCTTACCATCTATCCGGTTCTTGCCGTTGCCCTGGCGGTGTGTTCGGGCGCGGCGGCCCAGCCCGCGGACCTGGCGGGGAAACCCCTCGGTGACGTCCGTTTGCAGGGGCTCGAGCGCATCAGCGAACAAGTGGTGCGCGCGCAGATCGAATCCCAACCCGGCGGCTCCTACAGCCCGCGCGCCGTGGCGCGCGATCTGCGCCGCCTCTACGAACTCGGCTATTTTGCCACCATCAAGGCTGATGCCGCCGTTGAAGCGGACAAGGTCGTGCTTACCTATCTCTTTGAGGAAAAGCGCGTCATCAACGAGCTGCGGATCGTCGGCAACGACAAGCTCCGGACCCGGCACGTCCGGGCCGCGCTGACTTGGAACGAAGGGGACACCTTCGACGAGCAGGGCTATGCCGCGGAACGGCAGAGCGTTCTCGACCTGTATGAAAGCAAAGGGTTTCCGAACGCCCAGGTGAATTTCATCGTCGAAGAGGCCGGCCCCGGCCGGGTCAATGTCACCTGCGCGGTCGAGGAAGGCCGGAAGGCGCGCATTCGCAAGATCGCGTTTGACGGAAATACCGTGCTTTCCCGCCGCAAGCTGAAGAAACTCGTCAAGACCGACCGCGCCTGGTGGTTCCTCGGTGGAAAATACGAGGAGGCCACGCTGGAAACCGACCTCGAGAACATCCTGGCGGAATACAAGAACTATGGGCGTCTCGAGGCCGATATCCCGGAGGTGGACTTCGCGTACGACGACTCCGGCAAACGGGTGGACATCACGATCCACATCACGGAAGGTCCCGAATACACCGTAGCCGCGCTGGACACCTCCGGCAACGAGGCGTTCGACGACGACGAGGTGTTGCGCCTGCTCGAGGTTCAGGCGGGCGACGTGCACAACGCCGGACAGGTCGATGCCGACGCCCAGCTCGTGCAGAAGGGCTATGAAGACAGCGGCTTTGTTACCGCGTCCGTCGAGCCGCAAGTGACCCTCGACCGGGACGCCAAAACCACGAATGTCATCCACCGCGTTCAGGAAGGTGAAGTGATGTACGTGGGCGAGGTCAAGATTACCGGCAATACCGTCACGCAGGATGACGTGGTGCGCCGTGAACTGCTGCTGTATCCGGGCGAACGGTTTGACGGGACCATGCTGCGGGCCAGTGAACGCCGGCTCGACAATATCCAGTACTTTGATTCCATCCGGTTCACCCGCGAACCGATCCCGGGCGACGAGGTCTTCGAAAATCTGCTGCTGGACGTGGAAGAGGGCAAGACCGGCAACTTTGATTTTGGCCTGGGGTACAGCACGGAGGAGAAGTTCGGGGTCTATTCGGAGTTGCGGCTGCGCAATTTTGACATCGCGAACTGGCCGAGTTTCAGCGGCGGCGGCCAGCAACTGCGGCTGCGTCTCAATGTCGGCGAACTTCGCGACCAGTATTACCTGGCGTTCACGGACCCCGAGATTTTCGGCTATCCGCTCGCATTCGGGTTTGACATTTTCGACGAATCGCGCGAGTACGAAACCGGCATTGATTACGAGGAATCCAGCCAGGGCCTGCAGCTTCGTCTGGGCAAACAGTTGTCGCCCTACGTATCGGTTCGCAGCGCCCTGCGTTACAGCGACGTGGACATCGACGACTACGGGTTCGTGTTGAACCCCGAAATCCGTCGCTGGGGCGGGGATGTGACCGTGAGCTCGCTTTGGGGCATCAACCGCAACACGGTGGACCGCCGTTTCGATCCCAGCCGGGGCTCGGAGCACGACCTGGGTTTCGAACTGGCCGGGCTTGGCGGGGACAATGAATTCTACCGGATCGACCACGATTCGATGTGGTACGTTCCGGTAGACAAGGCCGAGAAATGGATCTTCTCCTTCCGGACGCGTGAGGGGTGGGTCAACGACTACGGCGATCCGAACTACGTTCCCATTCAGTACCGGTATTTTGCAGGCGGGTCTTCGACCGTGCGCGGTTACGATTACCGCGAGGTCGGCCCGACCGAGAAGCGGTTCATCTGGTTTGGAGATGAAGCCTACGTCGGCGGCGAGCTGCGCATTGTGCAGAACGCGGAGCTCAAATACAAAATCACCGAAAACCTTCGCGTGTATACGTTTCTGGACGCCGGTGGCGTGTGGCGTGAAGCCAGTGATTTCGACCTCGGCGACATGAAATACAGCATCGGCGTCGGGTTGGGATTCAACATCCCGCGGCTTGGCCCCATACGCGTTGACTACGGGATTCCGCTGAATCCCGATGAAGACCAGGGCAGCGGGCGTCTGCATCTCCAGACGGGCCTGAAATTCTAACCTCGCGGCTCTCGCAGGGCTGCCGGTCTCCGCGCGTGAGGGGGGAGAGGCGGTGGTCGGGGCGCCAGTCCCGGGAGGGTGATACAGTTTCTTTGAGGAGGGGCGTTCCCCGAATCCGGAAAGCAGTTTGCGGAGTTTCCCGCCGTGGTGATATACTTCCGTTTCCGTGTGTCCAGAGAAGGTGGGCCTGGTTGAATGCGCCGGAACACCAGTGCGCGTTTCGGACCTTGGGGCCCCCTTGCGAGTCTTGATGTGATCGAACCAGTAACGCGTAACGAGTGTTTACAGAGGGGATTTCGTGCCGTGAAATATCGTGCCATGATGCTGGGATTGGTTCTTGGGATCGCCATGACGGCGGTGTTGCTTCTGAACGGCCGTGTCCTTGCGCAGGACGACGCCGTGACCACCTGGAAGATAGCCGTGGTCGATCGCAAGGCGGTTTTCACCGAATACAAGAAACAGCAGGAAGAGATGAAGAAGCTGCAGGCCCAGCTCGACGGCATGCAGAATGAACTGGACGCGATGTCCAAGACGATTCAGAGCGCGAAAGATGCCTATCTCGAGAAACGGGACAGCATGCCCGAGGCAGAACGGGATGCCGAGAAGAGCCGCATCCAGCAGGAGTTCGTCAAGTACGAGGCGGAACTCAAGTCCCGCCAGGCCAAGATGGATTCCATGACCGCCGCGCTCATCAAAGAGGTGAAAGGCGATATTGACGCAGCGATCGCCAAGTTCGGTGAAGAAAACCGCTATCACCTCATCCTCGAGTGCGATGCCGATCCCCAGAGCCGCACGGCGGTGTTGTATTACCACGCGAAGATCGACATCACGATTCAGATACAGCAGATCCTGAACGACGCCTACGCGAAGGGCCAATAACCGATGGCGTCCTGGGCCCCTGTCCGGGGGGCAGGGGGACCGGGACCGCGGGAATTCGAATGAACGTGACAGTTGGCGAAATCGCGGCGCAGGTCGGCGGCAGCGTCATCGGAGACGAATCGGTCCGTCTCACCGGCTTAAACGGTATCCGCCAGGCCGGTGGGGGGGATCTTTCGTTTATCTCCAGCGCCCGCTACATGCGCTACCTTGATGAATCGAAGGCCGCCGCGCTCCTGGTTCCCCCGAGCCTCCGGGAGGCCCCCATGCCGCTGATTCAGGTGGCGGATCCGTACGCGGCCTTTTTGCGGGTCCTGGACCGCTACCAGCCGTCGCGCGCGGCGCATCCCCGGGGGATTCATCCCAGCGCGATCGTGGGAGAGAACGTCGTGCTCGGCCGGAACGTCGCGCTGGACGCCCATGTCACGATTGCCTCGAACGCCGTGCTGGGGGACAATGTCTGCCTCTACGCCGGGGTCTATGTCGGGCACCAGGCGCGGATTGGTTCCGATACGGTTATCTACCCGAATGTCAGCATCTTAGAGGGGGTGGTGGTGGGCGCGCGCTGCACCATTCACAGTGGCGCCGTCATCGGTTCCGACGGATTCGGCTATGCTCCCGGCCCGGACGGGCCCCGGAAGATTCCGCAGGTCGGGAATGTTATACTCGGGGATGATGTGGAAGTGGGCGCCAATACGGCCATCGACCGCGCGACCTTCGGAAGCACCATCATTGGACGCGGTACAAAGATTGACAACCTGGTGCAGATTGGACACAATGTCGAGATGGGTGCTGCCTGCATTATCTGCGGAAACGCAGGGATTTCCGGCAGTGCCATTCTCGGGAATGGGGTAACCATCGCCGCCGCGGCCGGGGTGGCCGGTCATCTGGAGATCGGCGACGGCGCGGTCGTCGCCGGGTTGAGCGGCGTAACCAAGTCGATTGAACCCGGAAAAGTGGTCTCCGGTTTTCCCGCGATAGACCACGACCGCGACAAACGTATAGTGGTAAGTATGCGCCATCTTCCCGACGCCCTGCAGGAAATCCGTGCATTGCGGCGCCGGGTGGAGGAATTGGAAAAACTATCGAATGGAACATCAAAAGACCATAGCTAAGCCGTGTTCCTTTTCGGGTATCGGCCTGCATACCGGGAATCTGACCACCATCACCTTCAAACCCGCGGAAGCGGGGTGTGGCGTGACCTTTTACCGCGTTGATCTGCCCAACCGTCCGTCCGTCAAAGCCGATGTGGATCATGTGGTCGATGTTTCGCGCGGCACCACCATCGGCGTCAACGGTGTCACCATCCACACGGTCGAACACGTGCTGTCGGCGATCGCCGGGGTCGGCATCGACAACGTCGACATCGAGGTGGACGCCAATGAAACGCCCGTCGGCGACGGGAGCGCGTTGCCCTTCCTGAACACCCTGAAGGAAGCCGGGCTCGTCGAACAGGATGCCCAGCGCGAATACGTCGAAATCAAGCAGCCCGTCTATTTCAAATCGGACGACAAGACCCTGAGCGTGCTTCCCGCGGAGGAAACGCGCCTGACCGTGACCATCGCGTACGACCACGCGGCGGTGGGCACGCAATACGCTTCCTACACCATCACGCCGGAGACGTACGAAAAGGAAATCGCGCCCGCTCGCACGTTCTGCTTCCTCCGGGAAGTGCGGATGCTCCAGGAACAGGGTCTGATCAAAGGGGGCAGTCTCGAAAACGCCATCGTTATCGGCGACGACGCGATTCTCAATGACGATCTGCGGTTCCCGGACGAGTTTGTGCGTCACAAGCTGGTGGACCTGCTGGGGGACCTGTTTCTGCTGGGTCGGCCCATCAAGGGGCATGTCATCGCGGTAAAGTCCGGCCACCCGCTGCATGTGAACTTCTCGAAACAAGTCAAACGGGCGCTGCTCAACGGGCATTCGACCATCGACCCGAGCGTGGTCCGCAGTCACGGGAAGTCCCAGCCCGCGCTCGATGTCAGCAATATCATGCAGGTGCTTCCCCACCGGTTCCCGTTTCTGCTGGTCGACCGGATCCTCTCGTACGAACCCTACAAGCGGGTCGTGGGCATCAAGAATGTGACGGTGAACGAGCCGTTTTTCCAGGGCCACTGGCCCAACATGCCCATCATGCCGGGGGTGCTGATCATCGAGTCCATGGCTCAGGTCAGCGCCATACTCCTTTTTGACGGCAACGGACACGCGGGCAAGCTGGCCTATTTTATGGGGATCAGCAACGCGCGTTTCCGGCGCACGGTCGTTCCCGGCGACCAGCTCGTGGTCGAATCCGAGATGCTTCAGCTCCGGCGCAACGCATGCCGGGTGCGCGCGGTGGCGAAGATCGAAGACGACATCGCGGTGGAGGCGGAAATGTCATTTGGCCTCACCGATGCCCCCTGCCAGGACGGGCAAATCCTCCCGCGCAAATCCGTCTGAGTGTTCCCGCCAGGCGTGCCGCGTCTCGCAACGCACGCGTTGTCCCTGTCAGAACCTCCTCCGCCGCCGTGTACGGAGGCCGGCGTTTGAGCCGGGAGCGGCCGGGGTTATCCTACCTGCGGTGACGCGGCCGGAAGGGCCTTCTGGGCCGGCTCTGGCCCGCGGCTTCCACTTCCTCTTCGGGGAGCGGGTAATTCTCCTGGGGCCGGGCGAAGAAGGCTTCCTTGTCATCGTTATCTTCGGGATGGTAGTCGATGGCGGCGGCTTCCGACTTCGCCAGCATGGGCTTGTTGCTGAAGGGCGCGGGCACGATCTCCGGCCCCGCATATTCGTCATACTCCATGCGCTTCCGGGCCCGCTTTCCGCCCGGCTGGTCCGGCACCAGGCTGTAGCCGATGATGTCGCCCAGGTCGAGCAGCAGCGCCAGGGCCATGATCAATAGCGACATGCAAATTTCCATGAAACTGGAGTTGCGGAAGTCAAAGAGTTTCGCGAACACCACGAACAACTGGTTCTGCGCCCGGTACGGTTCAGGCAGCGGCACGCCGGCCTTTGCGCCGAGATCTTTCACGGCCGCCTGCAGCTCGCCCTGCAACGCCTCCACCCCCGCCAGGTCCGACGGGGACTCGACCAGCAGCGCGTCCGCCCGTTGTTTCGAGGCCTGGACCTCTTCCAGCGCCCGGAGCTCTACTTCCGCTTCCTTCTGGAGCAGCGTCAATTTGTAGTCTTCGCTCTTTGCCTTGGGCCCGTAGCCTTCGGGCGCCTCGCGGATTCCGCGAATCTCGGACTCCAGTTCGCCTTCCTGTTTCGCCACCTGTTTGAGAAGTTCCGTCTTTTTCGCCGAGAGTTTGGAGTCCACCTCCGCCAGATAGTCGGCATAGAGCCGCTTCATCTCCGCGCTGGTGTAGTTGATGTAGAAGTCCCGGTTGGCCGCGCGGTAAAACACGTCCATGTTGAATGAAATGGAGATGAACGCGACAATCAGGAGCCCCAGGATGCCCACCAGATTGAGCCGTTTCTGCTCGTCGATGATTGCCACTTTCAATGCAAACAGCATGAGGCCAATGCCCACCGAGATCATGAGCGCGAGGTACGAGCAGTCCCAGGTCACGTCTTCCGTGATGGGTATGGTGATGCTCGGCTCGGGAAGCACCGAGATGCTGAGGCTGATATAGGTCGTCACGATGGAGGCAATCGTAAAGATGACCATCGCGATTACGATGACGAACTTTGTGTCTGGCATGGGTCTCTCCTGGCCGCACCCGCCCGGTTGGTATCAGTCCAAGAACGGGATATATTCCACCATTGTACGATCCCCGGAGGGTGTGCGCGGTTCCTTCATTGTGAGCAGTGGCCTATGGCCGAGTACGTCTCCCCTGCTCACGAGTTCCTATCATATCAGAAATACCGGAAAAACGGGAACTCCGCGATGGCTAAATCCGGATAAGGTGAGGAAACCTCTTCAAGGCCAATGCTGGTGGAGACGGTAGAGCCCGGAGGTCCGCGGGTGTACAGAACTCTGGCGCGCCAAAGGCGCGATTCACCCCGGCGACCACAGGAGCCGTGTCTACATCACGCCCCGCACACCGATTGTAGAATTTCGCAGCGTTGTCTCCCGCGGGCGGGGTGGCCACGCGGCCCGCGTGGACGGGNNGGGGGTGGACTCTTTGGCCCAGGTGGCCCCGTCCATACCGTCCATCCTGTCCACCGGAAGGCAAGGATGCAGCCGAGACGCCGGCGCTACAAGAACAAGCATGCCGGGCCGGCGCGGTTGCGTGTCGCCGTGCGGACCGGAGGGCGCCACGGGGGGCTGCCCCTACAATGGGGATCGGGAATGGCCAGCCCCGCAGGCGCGACAACGCGTCCCGGTCTTGTGTCCCCACGGGCGGGGCACGCAATGCGCCCATCAGGGGGCATTGCCGGGGGGGGGAGGATTCTGCCGTCCCTACGGGACTTGTGATTTGAGGGATGCGGAGGCTCCCACCACTGAAGTGGTGGGCTATTATCTGTCGTCCCTGCGGGACTTG
>DDYW01000191.1:0-6968 GCA_002348185.1 Candidatus Hydrogenedentes bacterium UBA2224
TGATGGAATTCCACAAATGCCGTTGTACCTCGACCGTTGCTTTGCTTCGATGCTCGATCGCCCACGCTTCGTATTCTTGCCAGAATTCTCCGACGGTGGGATTCAGCTTGCGGATCGGCAGGAACGCCGGGTCTTGGTACTTGGCATCGCGGATGCGTTGCTCGCGTTCTGCCACGTTCTTGACGGTGGTCTTGAGGGATTCACGGAACTTCCGCCCGTTGAAAAAGCCGAGATACCACCATGTGCCCCGTTTGCCGCGTTGCTCGATTCTGCTTCCCATCGGCAGGCCCTCCACGGGCTCATGGTGCATAAACGGTGCATAAGTGTCAACGGAACAAAAAACAGGCCCAAGAGCCTTTTGTATAAGCCCTTGAGCCTGAACTACTTAATGGTGGGCGGTACTGGACTTGAACCAGTGACCCCTTGCATGTCAAGCAAGTACTCTAACCACCTGAGCTAACCGCCCTCTTGAAGTTCTAACTATACCAAGCGTCGCCGGGCATGTCAATCTGGATCGGGCAGATCGGCCACGGGTTCCCAGTTGGGATGGTGCCGTTTGGCCCAGATCGAACTGACGATTCCGCCGAAGATGGTTCGCACGCTGTGCGGGTTGACGCACACGCCCAAGTAGATGTGGCCGAGAAGAAGCAGGATCATGCCGAGGCCCGCGATGTCGTGGATGGTGTAGATCACGGACTGCATGGCGAAACGCTGTCCGCCGCACAGGCCCATGATCAGTCCGGTGACCACCAGCACGGTGATCGTCACGAGGGCCATCCAGAAGAGGATCTTCTGTCCGGCATTGAATTTCCCGGCGGGGAAATGGCCTTTGGCGCCCAGGTAGCCGCCCAGATGCATGAGCCATTCCCGGTCGCCTTTTTCGGGGAGCATCCGTTTCACCCACACCAGGGTGACGGCCGCGAACGACACCGCGGCGACGTAGCCCGCCAGCAGGTGGACGTAACGCGACAGCTCGCCGAGAAAGTCGTTCTGCCCCAGCAGGAAGCTGAATCCCGTGAAGGACAGATACGTCACCGACACCATGAGCCCGAGATGGCTGACGCGCTCAAAGGCCGTGAACCGGAGGGTGTCGGGCTTGTCTTCGTTGGGACCGGTCTTGGCGCCAAACATGACGTAGTGACCGACGATCACGAGCAGCACGAGCAAGACGCACCACAGGGCGTACTGTTTCAGGATGCTCTCGCGGAACGCCGCACAGGCCAGGTCGGCGGTGACGTAGTCGAGCTTTTCGTAGTTGGGCTGGGTGACCGGCAGCGCATCGGGCCCGTAGGGGTCGACCATGGCCTTGCCGAAGAAGAATTCGGAGCTCATCGAGTGGCACTCGGTGCAGCCGTTGGCGCCCAGCGCCTGGTTAGGAGGTACCACGCCGTGCGACAGCGTCCACGGCAGACGCTGCGCCAGGGAGGCCAGCGCCGCCATCTTCTCATCCGACGCGTCGGCCGCGGCGAGATTGACCTCCTCGACGTTGTATTTGAACATCTTCATGGGCCGCGGCGCTTCGGCGACCTGCCAAATCTGCGTGCCTTCGTCGAAGACATAGCGGAACTTGGCCAGGCCGGGTTCGCCGTCGGGAATGGCCTCGACGCCGTCCCACGATTCGCCGAAGGGGGGATCTTTGACGTCTTCGACGGAGATTTTGTAGGCGCTTGTGCCCTTGATGTAATAGAGCTCGGGCTTGGGCAGCCGCGCCATGGTGCGCACCAGCGCCCACGCCATGGTGCCCATTTCCTGTTCGGTGTTGGCTTCGGGCCAGCCATCCAGGTTGTCGTCATAGATGCTCAGGCGCTCGACTTCCGACGTCGCATAGGCCCGGAACTTCTTCACCCAGGCGTTCGAGAACTGTTTTGCCTCCACCGTGGCGGGGTCGGGCATGGATACGGCCGGACTGTCCAGCGGCGTGGCGGGGATGTAGTAGTATTTGTACTCTTCCTGCGTCAGCAGGTTCCAGGCCGCGGCCGCTTCCTTGATATATACGGGGCGAATGGTGGCGCCGTCGTCAAACGCCCAGAACGCGCCAAGCTGGTACCATTCCGAGCGCAGCTTCTGTTGTCCGTCGAAATCGTGGTAGGCCCACGAAACGGGTTTCTCCTTGACGTACCCGACACGCGGCGCATTCAGCGTGCTCGGGATGATCTGCAGCTTGGCGCCGTAGAGGCGGTAGGCCTGGCCGCGGAACACGCACGACGGCTCGGCGCCCTTTTCGAGCGTCCTGGTCAGTGCGAGCAGCATCAGCGTACGCTTGTGATCGTTGTCGATTTCGTCGCCGACGACCTGCGCCACCGTGACCGCCCCCTGTTCGCGCAGCCGCTGCCCCCAGGGCGTCAGGCTGCCTTTCCCATCCTCGAAATGGCTCCAGAACGCCGCGTCGTCGGCCGGCATACGGAAACTCGCGGCGCGTTCGATCTCGGCGGTCGTGAGCGGAAACGCCGCCGCGCCCAGTTCGTTCACCATGGTCTTGGTCCAAAAGGCGTTAAACCGCTTGCTCGCGGCAGTCTTCGGATCGATGTCGTGGGGGAGTTTGATGTTCTTGCCGGTCAGGGTGTCCACCACGGTCGCGGCATACAGCGCCGTGCGCGGGATGTGGCACGAATCGCATCCCATCCGCTCGAAATGGAGCGGCGGGAAGCCCGGATGGTCGTATTGGGGCGCGCCGAATTCCTCGTTGTCATGGCATTCCTCGCACGACATCACGCCGCCGTCCAGGTCGTCGCGCACATGCATGCTCGCCGAGTGGCCTTTCGCGAAATCGTGCCGGATGTCCCCGGTATGGCAGTCGATGCACGCCATCCCCTGCTGGGTGTGCATGTCCTGCATGTAGTTGTCGTGCCAGGTCTGCCCGCGTTTCTGCACGCCCAGCATGTGGTGGCAGAACAGGCAATTGCGGTCCGAGGGGCGCCGGATGCGCAGATGCACTTTGCCGTCCGCGCCGAACATCTCCTTGTTGTACGTGAGCCGGGGAAGGTCGCCGTCCTGGACCGAGCCCTCGACGCTCGCAAACCCCGAGGCCTCCGTGGCGGCCCACTTGAAATTGTATTTCTTCAACTGCTGCGCCCGCAGCGAATACTCGTAGGTCTCGAGATGGCAGATCAGGCAGTCGGGCCCGGCCACGCCGCTCCGGTGCCATTCCGCACCGTAATAGTCGCCCTCATACGCGCTCGCCAAACCAGGATCCTGCGTCAGCACGACGTCGTAGCGGCGTCCGACCCGGTCATACTCGGCGGGCCCGCCGCCGGGATGAAACACGCCTTCGTTCTGAATCCATTCGAAGGGCGTTTCGTCGATCTGGGCGGGGTCGGTGAAATTCATCGGGGCCAGTTCGCGCTGTTCGAACACGCGCCATTTCCCAAAATAGGCCGGACCCTTGTCAACGGGATTGTGTTCCCCCGGCTTGCTCGCCGGGTACAATTCGTCGGCGCCCATCTGGAAATGGTAGCCTTCGGTGATGCGTTGCACGTCGTGGCAGGCCGGACCGCCGCAGGTCTGCCGGAAACTGACCGGGCGGTTCACGTCTTCTTCAATCGTCGGATCGATGATCTTGTTGTGTTCGTCGCGCAAAAAGAACGGCGGACACGACTGCGGGAGCAGCGGAATGACGTCCGCCGCCTGGGCAAGACCGTCCTTGACCAGCGCTCTCCCCACATAGTTCTCGAGGTCGCGTGTGCTGTAAGGCGCCGCGGCCTCATCGGCCGCCATCGCGGCGGCAGCGAACGCCACGGTCCCCACGAAAAGTGCCCAGCGGACTGCTGACTTGCGCATGCTGACGTGTTCCTTTCCCGAACCGATCTCAGGAATTAATCCGGCCTGCTCCCTGTTGCCTTAAAGCGTGGACGGGCGCCTTCGCCCGGCCGCTGCGAAAAAACGCTCCCCCTTCCCCCACTCGGCACAGCATTCCACGTTATCTGAACGCCTGCGAGGAGCCCCCACGCCCGCCAGAACGGACGCGGCGGGAGAGAGACGGCAAGAGGGGCCGCTTACGCGGCCCACTCCGTGCTTACACTTCCACCGGCGGCCCGTACATCGAGCTGTCGTCGGTCTCGAACTCAAACTGGTACCACTCGGGCTTGATCGTGACCTCGGCAACCTCGCCCTTCGCGGCCTGCCGCATCGCCATCATGCCGCTCAACGCGCAGACGGCCGATTTCAACCCGACCACAACGTTGGCGCGCGGCGTGCCGCTGTTCAGGATATCGCTCGCGAACGCCTCGAACTGCAACTGATCCACGCTCCGGTCCGTATCGACCAGGACGGGTTCGGCGTTCTTGACGGCTTCGTTGCTCAATTCGCGCGTGCCGCCCGTCGTGACGATGATCGCGTTCTCTTCCGCGGCGTCTTTGCGTCCTTCGGCGGCCCACTTCACATCGGCGGTGGCTTCGCGGTAGTACAGGCAGCCGAGCTCGGTCAGACGCAGGGTGCCTTTGTCGCCCTGCATCCATTCGCTGGCGCCGCGCTGCGCGTTGGCCGTGATGCTCGAATACATGGCCCGCACGCAATACGCGTCATTGCGCGCATCGGTGTGGAGTTCGCCCCGCGGCTCGATAAGCGCGTGCGCCCGGCTCTTGCCGGGTTCAAGATTGTATTCGTAACAGACATTGATGTTGTCGAAAGCCGTGCGGCCGTCGCGCCAGTAGTCAATGCCGCCGTAGCCGACCACTTTCGTCGGGTTGGCATCGAGGAACCAGTTCACGACATCGAGCGCGTGGGTCGC
This sequence comes from Candidatus Hydrogenedentes bacterium UBA2224, assembly GCA_002348185.1. Lineage (GTDB taxonomy): Bacteria > Hydrogenedentota > Hydrogenedentia > Hydrogenedentales > SLHB01 > UBA2224. The sequence goes on from DDYW01000191.1 coordinate 4,727, forward strand.
CAACTCGGTCATCAAGCCGCCGGAACGCTCGGTGTAGATGCGCCAGTTGGTATGGCCGTCCATGATGAGGCGTTCTTTCTCGGTATCCGACATTTTGCTGAAATTCGGATGCGAACTCATGCGCTTGCTCAGGAAGTCCCACACGAGCGCCTTCATCTCGTCGTCGTAACTCGACGCGGGCGGGAGGGGCCGGAGCCAGTCGTTGTTGCGGTGCCACTGGGCGTCAATGTGGTGGATGCGCCCGATGATGCCCTCGTCCCACACCAGCTTCAGCGCGTGATTGTAATCGGGATTGTAGCGGCGCTGATGGCCGATCTGGAGGAACTTGCCCTTGTCGTGAACCTTCTGCACGAGGTCGCGGTTCTGTTGCACGTGCTCTTCGAGCGTGGCTTCGGGCCCCGCATAGCACATGGTCTTCTCGCAGAACACGTACTTGTCCGCATCCAGGCAATCCATCGCGACGTCGTGGTGCGTGTCGATGGGCGTCGCGATCACCACCGCGTCGATCTCCTTGCTCAGTTCATCGAGCATCTTGCGGTAATCGCGGTACTGTTTCATGTTCTTGTCGCGCCCGGCCACGATCCAGCCGCCCTGCAGGTGGGGCTGGTAGACATCGCACACCGCGACAACCTGGATGTTCTTCGCGCGCGCGAGGCCGTCACGAAGGTGCAGGCAGCCCTGTCCGCCCGTGCCGATGCTGGCCACACGCACCCGTTCGTTCTGCGCATACGAGAACGGCGAATACCCCGATGCAATCATCACCCCGGCCGCCGCGCCCGCGCTAGCCATGAAATTGCGCCTCGAAAGTTTGTGCCTGCTGCTGTACTTTTCCTTCATGACCACTCCTCACGGCGCATCAAACCCTATGCGCCTCGGTTTCAGTTCGCTGCCGCTGTGAGGCACGAGGATGGCCCGCACACCGGGGTGTTCACTGCAATACGTCCGGGTTTCGTCGACGCCCATGACGAAGAACGCCGTGCTCAGCGCGTCGGATTCCGTGCCGGAAGACACGATGGCGGTCGCGCTGACCATGCCTTCTACCGGGAGGCCTGTCCGCGGGTCAACGATGTGGCAATACTTCTTGCCTTCAAGTTCGAACCACTTCTCGTAGCTGGCAGAAGTCGACAGGCTCTCGTCCTTGAGGCAGACTTCATCAATATACTCACTGGTATTATACGGGTTTCGAATACGCACTGTCCACCCGGCCGCCCCCGGGGGCGCGCCGATGGCCAGCACCGTACTGGTGCCCGCGTGCAGGACTGCCGAGCTAACCCCATAACTTCGAATTACTTCCGCGGCAATGTCCAGCGCGAGGCCCTTGCCGATGCCCCCGAAATCCAGGTGCATCCCCGGCACGGAAAACGCCACCGTGCGTTCCGCCTCGTTCAGCGTGACCTTTTCCAGTCCGACACGCGCCACGGCCTCGCGCAATTCGTCCGTCGCGGGCAGATGACCTTCCCCCTTATAGAAACCCCAGAGCTTGATCACCGGCCCAACCGTCACATCGAATGCTCCGCCGGTCTCCTGGTACACCGTCCGGCATGTCTGCAAGAGACTGAACACCTCGAACGAAACTTTGACGGGGTCCTCGGCCGCGTGCCGGTTGATGTATGTGGTCTGGCTCTGCGGCTTCCACTGACTGATCTGCTCTTCGAGATCGCGCACGGCCGTCATGGCGAGGTCCGCAATCCGCACGATCTCCGCCGTGCTTTCCGCCCCCGGCTCCGTGTACAGCGTGAACTCGAAATCCGTGCCCATCGCCTGATAGCGCAGGGTCTGATGGACCCGTCCCCCGGCATCCACCGCGACGGATTCCGCCGCTTCCGCCTCCGCGACGGGCGAATTTGCCCCCGGAGATTCGACTACGGCCGCCGGTTCCGCAGTCCCCGGCGAGTCCGCTTCTGCACTGGCGGCAGACGCCCGCGCGGCGCCCGTTGCTTCTTCCGCGGGCTTCAGTGCGGGTTCGCGCGGCGAGCAGCCCAGAATCCCCGCGGCGCAACCCAGCAGGGCCGCCAACGCGCCCAACCACACGACACTCTGCCGAAACCTGCTTTTCATACCTGTCTTGCCGCTCCACGATCACGAAAAACGCGATAAAAGTTTACCAACCGGGCAGTCCGGCTTCAACTGCCCGCAAAAACCCGGGACCGGCCCAGCATCGCGGCCCGCGTGACGCCTCGTGTAGCGCAGGCGTCTCGCCTGCCTCCGGGTCTAAGCCCGGAATCAAGAATGCAGGCGAGAC
>DDYW01000191.1:7040-14114 GCA_002348185.1 Candidatus Hydrogenedentes bacterium UBA2224
GTCCCCGTTCTCCGTCTTCTCCTCCGGGATTTGCCCCGGGCTATTCTCGGTTGCCCCTTGCGGGGCTGCAAAACGCCGTCCCCGGCGGTCATTCTTGTCGTGTAACGCAGACGTCTCGCCTGCGCTACAAATCGCCGGTACCACCGTACCCGCCTTTTCGGGGCGAATAGAGTACAATTGTTCTGCCCCCGGGTGGGCCGCGCATCTGGAGACTTGCTCCCGTATCCGCGCTACAATGTCTCATCGGTCAGCAGAAACGGGAAACCTCAGAACCGTGAACACAGGAAACGAATCATGACTGGCGACTGCCCCGTAAACCCCTCGCTGCATCTCACGCGAAACCAACTGGCCCGAATGATCGACCACACGCAATTGCGGGCGTACGCCACCCAACTCGACATCACGGAGCTGTGCGATGAAGCGGCGGCGTTCGGTTTTGCCTCCGTGTCCGTCAATCCCATCTGGACCGCCTACTGCGCGAAACGGCTTACGGGCACGACCGTTGTCGTGGATCCCACCATCGGGTTTCCTCTCGGGGCCAACACCGCGCGCATCAAAATTGAAGAAGCCAAGGAAGCCGTGCGAAACGGCGCCCAGGAACTCGACATGGTCATCAACATCGGCGCGTTGAAATCCGGCTTCCACGACTACGTCGAGAAAGAGATCGCCAGTCTCGTCCGCGCCGTGCGGGGAATCCCCGTCAAGGTCATCCTAGAAACCAGCTACCTGACCACGGACGAAAAAGTCACCGTGTGCGAGATGAGCCTGCGTTCCGGCGCTGCGTTTGTCAAAACGTCCACGGGGTTCGGCGACAGCGGCGCCACCATTCAGGATGTGACCCTCATGCACGAGGTGGTTGGAGGGCAGATGGGGATCAAGGCCGCGGGCGGCGTGCGCAGCTTCGGCGACGCCATCGCGCTGATCGGGGCGGGCGCCACCCGGATCGGCACCAGCACCGGACCCAACATACTCGAAGCGGCCCCCCGTTAGGCCCGAAATACGTCTCAGGGCGCGCCCATCATCCGGATGAACGTCTGCAGCAAGTCGGCATCGAGCTGTTCGGCCATCTCATTCTTCATAATCTTCAGTGCATCAAACGTACTCACGGCGTCCTTGTAGGACCGTTTCGTGGTGAGCGCGTCAAAAATGTCCGCAATGGTGCAGATGCGGATCAGGGGGGACAGCGCCTTTGCGTCGCGCTGCTCGGGATACCCGCTGCCATTCACTTTTTCGTGATGGTAACGCACAACGTCCAGCGCCGCGGCGTTGATCCCGCTGTGACCGTCCAGAATCCGGCATCCCAGCACAGGATGACGCTTCATCTCCTCCCACTGCTCCAGCGTCAGTTTGCCTTTGCAATTCAGAATGGATGGGTCGATGAGGCTCTTGCCGATGTCGTGCAAGAGCGCGCCCGTGCCAAAATCCTTCAGTTCCTGCGGCGAAAACGCGCCCGCTCGCTGCGCCAGGGTGATGCTGAACACAAATACGTTGATGCTGTGCGTATACGTGTAATAATCATACGACGTGATGCGCAAGAGCTGGGCAAACGCCGTCTTCTCCTGCGACAGAAACTCGTAGGTCAACTGCACATAGGCCTTGCTTCGGTTGACCGTGTCCCCGGCACGCGGATCCGCAAATACTTCCCGCATGAGAAACCGGCCCGAAACGTATACCACGTCCGTCTTGTGGTCGAGCGGCAATTCAGGATCGCCCAGAATGGCCCCGAGATTCTTCTCGAGATACCGCAGGTACGCTTTCTCCTCGCGGGAATCCACATACAAATGCCTGATATTGTGCTCTTCGAGACGGCGCCGGTCTTCATCCGTAAACGGGAGGTGCTTCTCCCGGTAGAGCACGGGCTGCTGCCCGCCCCGTGTCTGGAGATACAAATTGAAGCTCGTGACGGTCTCTTCCCGCAAACAGGCCACGGGCACGGGAATGAGCTGTTGAGGCGGAGACGCCACTGCCTCGCCCTTGAGTTCCATATGGACTTCCCCGTTGAGTGTCTCCCGGTCGCAACAGATTATACCCGAAAGAGGCATATTTGACAAAACTACGCAAATAGACAGCCTCCAGTCTCATGAATTGCCGTTCAAACGGTCTTCCGGGGGAAGTCCCCGGACGGGATCGGCTCCGTAAAACGCTGCAAATAAATCAGTTACAGCACCGCAAGACACAGAACCTGAGACCGCTGCGTCCCTAGGCCCCTGCGCTTATTTCCCTGTCATTCGGCTGATGATCTGCGTGGTAGATTGGCCCTCGACCCCCGAGATGATGGCAATCTCGCCGCCGTACCCCTCCACCAGACGCCGCTCCTCCTGGACGATGGTGTCAATCGAGTAATCGCCCCCCTTGGCATAGACATCCGGCTTCAAGAACTCCAGTAACCGCATTGGGGTGGGTTCGTCGAAAATGACGATGTAGTCCACGCACTCAAAGGCCGCCAGGACAACCGCCCGGTTCTCCTGGGGAATGATGGGGCGGTCAGGGCCTTTATTCTGTTTCACAGAAGCGTCGCTGTTGAGGCCGACCACCAGCACGTCGCCCAGCGCGGCCGCCCGCTGGAGGTAGGTGATGTGCCCGACATGGATAAGATCAAAGCAGCCATTCGTCCAGACGAGCCGCTTGCCGTCTCTGCGCAGCCCCTCGAGAATGTGCTTGAGCGTATCCATGGTTTTGAGCTTTGCGGGCGCACCCGATGACGCCAGCGCATCCAGCAGCTCCGTGTTCGATACCGTGACCACGCCCGGCTGCACCACCGCCACGCCCGCCGCGGCGTTGCCCAGTACGGCCGCGTCCTCGAGCGAACCGCCCGCTACCAGCGTGAGCGCCACCGCGGCCGTCACCGTATCGCCCGCGCCCGTCACGTCCACCACCGCATCCGGCGTAATCGTGATCGGCACATCGACGGGCTTGACATTGGGCCGGTACACGCGAATGCCTGCCGGGCCGCGCGTAATCAACGCGCTGCCCGCGACCGTCAACAGCCGTTCCGCGGCCGCGTCGAGGGTCGCCTCGTCCACCACGGTGATGCCCGTGCCGATGCCCGCCTCGCGGTCGTTCGGCACCACGACATCAAATCCTTTCAACGCGCCCGCCCGGGCGCGCGAATCGCCCACCGTGAGCAAGTGGTGCTGCCTGGCGCAGGCCACCACCGTCGCCAGCACGCGCTCCGTCGCCACCGACGAGACCTGATCCACCACCACGATGGCATCCACCTCCGGCGCCAGCTTTTCGATATTCGCCACGACCTGGTCTTCGACCGCGCCCGAGATGAACGTGGGCGACGGCGTATCCGTGCGCAGAATCTCCTGGCTCGGGATGTTGAACCCGCCCGCGCGCAGTTTGCCGTAGGTGTTGGTCGGGCGCGCCGGGTCCGTCACAACGTAGTCCGTGTTCACGTTGCGGACCGCGAACTCGCGCCGCACGATGCCCGCGTTCACGTCGTCGCCGACGTAGCCCACCATATAGGTCGTCGCGCCGAGCGATGCCACATTGCATGCGGCATTGCCCGCCGCACCGGGATTGTGCCGTTTCTCATGCACTTCATACACCGGGATCGGCGCTTCCAGGCTCACGCTCGTCACGGAACCATACACATTCTCATCGAGGTAAATGTCCCCCACCACCATGACCCGCGCCTTCGTGAACCGGTTCACCAATTCCGCGTGACTCATTCCGTCTCCGCTCCCCTTCGTTACTCAGCCGTCACGGTCCCTTGCGCCGTGATCAAACGCCAAATTACAGCATAACCCGAATTCAAACACAACGGCATGGCCTCCCGGGTCCGCGCCGCCGGCTCTCACCGCTCCCGAAGCAGGTAAAACCGGTCCACATAAATCGCGTCGACCTCGCCGGGATTGTTGACCGGCGCCACCCAGAAATACATCCCCGGCGCGAGCGCATGCACGCCCAGATCAACCGTTTTGTAGTCCGTGCCGGCCGCCTCGGCGATCGGCACGCTGCGCTGCGCCACGTGTTTCCCCTCGCGCGTGTCATACACGCCAGCCACCAGCGCCACCCCCGACGCCGCCTTCGCGTCGCAGCGCAGCTCCGCGTAACAGTGCCAGCGCTCCCCCTCGGAAACCTCATCCCGAATCGCATACTGCACCGCCCACTGCGTGTGGTTGGACGGCATGTACGCCGCCGCCTTGTCCGCCGCGGCGGCATCGTCCACCAGCGCGCTCCACCCGTTATCGACGCCGTGCAGGCTGAACCAATTGTCTTCAATCACGACATAGTCCTCTTCGGGGAGGCCCTCGCACGCCACGGGGAGCGGCCCCGCCGGCCGGAAACGCAGCCGCAGCATCCGCGCGTACTGGCCGAAATCGCCGCCTTCCCGGTAGCTGTTGGCCGCGAAGCCCTCCGCGCGGGCGATGAACGCCTCCGCAAGAGCCGTGGGCTCGGCCGGCGCCGCGATTGCCGCGCCGGTTCGCTTCACCGCGCGCGCTACCTCGCGGTGGCGGTTCAAAACCACGTTGTCCAGCGGCATACGCGCCCGCGCCACCCGGGTCGCAAGCACCGGATCCTCTTTGGCGCGCTCTGCCGCCTCGTCGAACAGTTGCACCGCGCGAATCACGTCCTCCACCGGGAACCACTCCGACGTGTCGGCCATATAGCAGCGCAGATACACCCCCGACCGCTCCGCCGCGTCGTGGATCAGGTCGATGTACGTGCGCAACGGTTCCGCGGCCGGACCGTAGTATCCGCGCATAAACTCATTAATCAGCGCGTCCGCGTCGCGCTCCGGTTCCCACATCAAGTGCGCCAGCAGCCACGCCCGCAATTCAGGAAAATCGCTGATCGAACAACTCGAATCCCCCTGTTCAAACAGGCCCACCGTGTTGTTCGCGACAAAAAAGCGGATGTTCGGCGCCAGCACCCGCAGGTTCGGATGCGGCATGATGTAGTCGCGGAAATTCGTCACGTAATCCCACACGAACAGACGCGGCGCAATTGCGCTCCACGCCTCCATGTCGCGTTTGAACTCGACGTTCTGCTCGCCCGTCGCCAGCGGCTGCGAATACGAGCATTCAATCGAGCACAGCCGGATGATCACGTTGTGGCGCGGCGTGACGCCCGTGGGCGCTTTCCGCGTGTACTGATACGCAAGCGTCTCGACCAAAAACTCCGGATACTCCTTTTCGATCTCCGCCGCCACCGCGTTCACAAAATGCAGCAGCGAGCCCGACGGCGACCCGGCCGCCTCGTCCTGGGCGCGGCACTTCGCGCACTGGCAGTTGCCGTGCCAGTCGTTCTGCGAGATCGAGATCATCCCGGCTTCAGGATTCCGGCGAATCCATTCCAGCGCATTCTTGACGAATTCCACGCGCATCGCCTCGTTGGTGAGGCACAGTTGCGTGCCCTCCGAGCGCCGTTCGCCGTCAATCTCGCTGTACCAGTCGGGATACTCCGCAAAATACTGCTCCGGCGGCAGAATCTGATAAAACGTGTGGCACCAGCCCAGAATGTTGTAATGTCCGCCATATTCCTCCGCGACCCTCACAAAATGCCCGTTGCATTTGCTCCGGGCCGCGTACACCCCCTCAAACGCGTCACGGTAGAACGCTTCCCGGTAGATCAGGTGCGGCACATACACCGTGTCCAGCGCCGGCACCGCGAGCGTGCGCTTCTCCGGCACATACCGTTCGGTTGACGACCACCACCGGCAGCCTACCACCTCTTCCAGAAACGTATACACCGCATACAAGGTCCCCCGGGGCCGCCCGCCCGCCAGATAGAGCCGGGTATCATTCGATTTCAGCACAATCCCGTCCCTGCCCAGCGCGCCCAGGTCGACATCCGGGTAGGCCTCCGCCAGAAGCGGCGATGGCCCCACCACAATCGCCTTCGCGCCCGGCGCCACCGTAGGCTGAACGGCAAACGTCGCGCCCGTCACTGCCTGGAGGTGTTCCTGCAGCTCCGCGGCCGCCGTTCTTTCGGCGGCGAGCGCATCCTCCGCAACGACAATGACCCAGTCGGTTGCGCCGTCCCGCGCCAACACCGCCTCGCCCGGCGTCTGCGCCGCCAGAATCATGAGAATCGATGCTATCAGATGCATGGTGTCTCTCCCTGCGTGATGAATCCCGATCTCGCGTTTTCCCGGGAGTATACGCGCCGTTCTTCCCTCCAGCAAAGAAACCCAGGCCTGATGGGGCTTGAACGATTTCGCAGGGCGTGTTCAGACCCTTTCAGGGCGAAACGGGTTGAGGGATGGGTTCCCGGGGCGCCGTCACGCGTNNGCCCCTACGGGGCTGCAAATCCGGTTTCATTCTTGTAGCGCAGGGACAGAATCCCGGTCGGCGGTTTGAGTCCGGACCGGCCACTTGCTACACTCTCGTTTTCAGCCCCAGTCAGGCTCACGCGCCCTCGCGGCGCAGTTCTGATTTACCCGGGCGCGCACGGTCGCGCCTTTCACCACCAAACGGAGGTCCATCATGGCCATCACACCGCACGGCGGAACACTCATTCACCGGTTGCTCACGGGAGACGCACTCGCCGCGGCCCGCGAAAAGGCCAAACGCCTCCCGGCCATCACGGTAGACGCCTATACCGCGTTCGATATCGACGGCATTGCCAAGGGCCTGTTCAGCCCCCTTACGGGGTTCATGGGAGAGGCCGAAACTCACTCCGTGCTCGACACCATGCATCTCCGGCCCGGCATCCCCTGGACCATCCCCATCCTGCTCGATGTGTCCCGCGAACAGGCCGCTCGTCTCGATGTCGGCGCCGAAGTCGCCTTGCAGGACGATCTGGGCGACGTAGTGGCGATCCTCCATCTGGCCGAGAAGTTTTCTCTGGACCGCGCCGAGCTGTGCGAAAAGGTCTACCAGACCACCGACGAATCTCATCCCGGCGTGAACTACACCCTGTCGCTCGGCGACGTCTTTCTGGCGGGCGAGCTCGACGTCCTCAAGGCCCGCGAAATCGAGTTCCAGGACCACAACCTCACTCCCGTCGAAACCCGCGCCGCGTTTGAATCCCGAGGCTGGAAACGCATCGTCGCCTTCCAGACGCGCAACCCAATCCACCGCGCGCACGAATACCTCACCAAATGCGCCCTCGAAATCTGCG
>DDYW01000081.1 GCA_002348185.1 Candidatus Hydrogenedentes bacterium UBA2224
GTCGGGCCGGCCCTGGGCGGCGTAGCCCTCCTTCACCACCTCGCGGGCCACCGCGTGGACGATGTAGTCGTAGGTGGGCACGATCAGCGGGGTCTCGTACTCCGCCGTCTTGCGCGCCACCTGCCCCAGGATGTTGAGGCCGGCGATGGTGGCGATGTCGCTGATGGAGCTGGTGCCCAGCACGAACAGGATCGGCTTGCCCATCTCGGTGGCCCGCCCCACNNCCGCCTCCTCCACCGCGTCCAGCCCGGCCAGCCGCCGCAGGAACATGGTGCTGGTCTTGGCCTTGTTGAGGAAGTACACCACCATGGCGATGAAGATGACCGTGGTCAGCAGGATGTTGACCTTGCCCCGCTTGAACCACTGCTCCCGCGCCTGGACCGGCCCGGCCGCGACGGGCTCCGAGGTGTCGCCGGCGGCGCCCAGCGTCCGCACCCGGTAGTGGTAGTCGCGCAGGTTCGCCAGCTTCTGGTCCTCGTAGGACGCGGTGCCGCGGACGGCGATGCAGACGTCCTGGAACGGCCCCTCGTCCGCCGTCGCGCGCGAGACCAGGTAGCCCCGCACCTGCATCCCGGTGTCGTCCGGGGACAGGCGCCAGGTCAGCCGGACCTTACCGCCCTCGTCGTCCGGCACGTCGGCCGCGCGCAGGTCGGCCGGCGGGGCCACGGCGCCGGCCGCTGCCGCCAGCGCCAGCGTACATGCGATTCCGAGCAGGATTGTGCGCATAAGCGCCCTCATGGTTGTTTGATTGTTTACCGGCTGCGTGCCTTGGATCCCCGGAGAATGACCTGGTTTCCAGCTCCCCGCTTTCGCGAGGACAAGCTTCGCTGGAATGACACCAGGGTGAGTATCCGATCCGCGGATATCTGCGTTCATCCGCGTCCCAAAAATCACTACCGTCGGCGGAAGAAGCGGACGTCCTTCTCCCGGCCCTTGGGCACGGCCAGCGTCACCAGCGGGGTCTTGCCCTGGGCCTTGGTGTTGACGACCCTGATCACCGTGGCGGCTCCCCGCGCGTTGCCCTCGCGGTCCAGCGCCTCGACGGTCTCGCCCTTCTGGGGCAGGGGCAGGAACTCGTAGGGCATGGTGATCGCGGACTCGGTCGGGGAGTACGTGGCATCCACCACGAAGATGGCCAGGCCGGGGCAGCGGGACACGCAGACCGTGCAGCCGTTGCACTTGTTGTGGTCCACCTGCGGCAAATCGTTTATATTCGCGCCGACCACGATGGCCTGGCGCGGGCAGGAGGTCTCGCAGGGGTTGCAGGGGATCTCCTGAAAGCACTCGACCACCACCACCGGGCCCTTTTTCAGGCGTTCTTCGGTGGGCCAGCAGTTATTGATATCTGCGGCGTCGGCGACGCCGAAGGATTTCAGTTTATCACTTAACATAAGACTGAAAAGCGATATACTATTTTCTAGTCTTATTCGTTGCGCGCACAATCAGAGTATCGACTTTAGTATTTATTTCTCGGAATGTTTCGAATTGTGCTTTTTCTATTGATACAGGATGAACTAGAGATAGTTTGCTATAGTGAATAGAAATCCCAGTGGTGATGATCGATATCAGAATTGAGATAATAGCTATACATGTAGCAACCTTGGAGTTCCTTAACGCAGTTCTCAATTCCAAATAATCGATGTACTTGAATTTCGCCTCCATAGTATCGAAGTATTTATTAACAATAACTACTTCTTCATCGTTCAATTTAACAGAAGAATTCAGATGTTGGTAAGTAAATCCGTTCGGATTACTATCACCAAACTCCAATAAACGTATATATAGATCACGCTTCATACTGTTACTTCCGACACTCCGCCAGCCTGCACTTGCCTTCCCTGGCTTGCCCTGAGCTCTATCGAAGGACCTTCTGCCCGAACGGCCCGGCCCGCAAGCCCGCCATCACTGTAAATGCTCGATATCGTCCAGATCGCGGGGACGGCCCGCCGCCCGCTTGGTCTGCAGCAGCCCCTCCTTGCCGATGAAATCGATCGTCACTCCCTCGACATCGATCGGAACCCGCGCTTTATGGCAGGCGTCGAACGGCACGTCCGCCAGCGTCGTCAGCAGGTCGATTCGCAGCGGCGGGAATCCCAGCTGAATGACGGCATCCGGCTTGATGAAATCGTCCGACGACAGGCCCAGGGAATCGAACCCGAAATCACGGATGGCCTGCACCACTTTCGCCGCATTGGCCGGTGTCGGGTTCACCCAGATGTCGATATCGCCGGTGTAGCGGGGGTGCCCGTGCACGCCGACCGCATAACCGCCGACGACGAGGTACTCAACGCCCCCGGCGTTCAGTAACCCGATAAACTCTTTGAAATCGCTGGGGAACATTTTTACTCAAGGCTTCATATTGGCTGCGTAAAAACTCAATGGCATCCAGGCGTTCCTGCGGCGTCTTGCCGGCCCAGAACCGGTGATCCGTGCCTTGTTCCCGGATCGTCGTTTTTCGTATCGTTGTTTTGTCCATCGTTGTTGTTGCCGATGAGATCATGATCTCCGGCACTCCGCCAGCCTGCACTTCCCTTCCCTCGCCTTCTGCCCGAACGGGCCCGCACGCAACCCCGCCAATCTGCATGTCACGTCGTCGATTCGGCATTTCACATTTGGGGTTTGGCCATTGATGAACTGTGCCGCGCCCAGCCCCGCCAGCTCGCCCTCCAGCATCGCGGTCGAGGCCTCCTCGATCCCGGTCACGTCGCCGGCCGTGAACACGCCCGGCACCGTGGTCATCATCAGCTCGTCGTGCCAGGCCACGTGGCCGCCCAGCTCGGGCACGAAGTACATCTCGCAGCCGGCCTGCCACAGCGCCTCGGTCAGCGGCGCCAATCCGACGGCGAGGCATATCGTGTCGCAGTCGATCTCGCGCTCGGAGCCCGGCACCGGCTGCCACTTGTCGTCGATCCGCGCGATGGTCGCGCCGGTCACTTCCTCTTTCCCGTGCGCTTCGAGGATCGTGTGCCTGGTCAGCACCGGCACGCCGGCACGCTGGATTTTCGACGCATGCACCAGGTATCCGCCGATCGATGGCAGGCCTTCGATGATGGCCTTCACCGGCACGCCGGCCTGCAGCAATTGGTAGGAGACGATCAGCCCGATGTTGCCCGAGCCCACCATCAGCACGGACTTGCCGGGCCGGATGCCGTGGACGTTCATCAGGGTCTGCACCGCGCCGGCGCCGTAGACGCCCGGCAGGTCGTTGCCCGGGAACGGCACGAAATTCTCCGAGGCGCCGGTGGCCACCAGCAGCGACTTCGGTTTCAGCCCGTGCACCTTGCCGGCCTTCACGACTGCCACCGTGCCGTCCGGGTAGTAGCCGACGCAGGAGGCGTTGCTCCAGACCTCGACGCCGCGTGCGGCGATCTCCTTCTCCAGTTCGATGCCGATCTCGTAGCCCCGGTCGCCGGCCCGCTCGGCCTTGGAGCCGAAGAACATGTGGGTCTGCTTCACCAGCTGGCCGCCCAGCCGTTCGTTCTCGTCGACGACCAGCGGCTTGAGGCCGAACTCGGAGGCCGACAGCGCGGCCATCAGCCCGGCCGGCCCGCCGCCGACGATCAGCAGGTCGATATCATTCACGCGCTGACACACTCCTCGTCATTCCCGCGAAACTTGTCCCCGCGAAAGCGGGGAGCGGGAATCCAGGTTCCCTGGATGCCCGCCTGCGCGGGCATGACAACGGGTTTGCGCGTCATTGCGCCTTCAGCCTCCCCCGCCCTGCCTGCCGCCGCACCTGCATGCCTTCCCTGACCGGCGTGATGCAGGAGAAGACGTTGGGCACGCCGTCCACCTCCATCAGGCAGGACGAGCACTTGCCGATGGCGCAGAAGAAGCCGCGGGGCCGGCCCAGCTTGGGGCTGTGGCGCAGCACCTTGATCCCGGCGGCATGCAGGGCCGCGGCGATCGGCTCGCCCTCGTACCCCTCGACGGTTTTTCCCTCGAAGAGGAAGGTGATCTTCCTCCCCTTGGCGAATTCCAGTATCGGATGAGAATCTATACGAAGCATGGTTTGAAAACCACAGAGAACACAGAGAAATTATCATCAACAGTAATCAGCCCTAGACATTGTCATCCTGAGAATTCTTCCGTGCTATACAAATTGAAGGGCGACAATGTCATCTTTCAATACGCAAGGCAGGTGGGGAATCTCAAGATGACATATGCGCTGAGCTATTTGAACTTGTAGCTCAGCACCTTGAACACCAGCTTGGCCGCCAGGAAGTCCGGGGCGCGGTTCGTCTTGTTCGGGCAGAGCTCCACCACGTCCAGGCCCACCACGTTCCGCCGGGCGCAGGCCTCGCGCAGCAGGTCCGTCACCTGGTACCAGTCCAGCCCGCCGGGCTCGGGCGTGCCGGTCGACGGCATCAGCCCGCTGTCGAACACGTCCAGGTCGACGGTGACGTAGACGTCCTTGGTCAGCAGCCGCACGGCCTTGAGCACCCAATCGGGGTCGCGCCGCAGCCGGTGGGCGTAGAACATCCGCTTGGGATCGACCGACGGCAGTTCCGATGCGTCCATGCTGCGGATGCCGACCGACACCACGCGGCCGTCCACGGTCTGCTGCGCCCGGGCCATGACGCAGGCGTGGTTGAAGCGGCTGCCCTCGTAGCGGTCGCGGCGGTCGCTGTGGGCGTCCAGGTGCAGCACCGAAAGGCCCGGGTAGCGCGCGGCATGGGCCTCGATCGCGCCCGCCGACACCGAGTGCTCGCCGCCCAGCAGCACCATGAACTTGCCGTCGTCGAACAGCCGCGCGGTCCGCGCGCGCACGGCGCGCACCATCGCCTCCGGCGTGGCCGCCCTGACGGGCGCCAGCGTGGCGATGCCGTGGCGGTGGGCCTCGACGCCGGTCTCGCAGTCGTACCATTCGACCTGCCGCGACGCGGCGATCAGCGCGGCCGGGCCCTTGTCGGCGCCCTTGCCCCAGGTGCTGGTCTTGTCGAACGGCACCGGCAGCACCGCGATCCTGGCGGTGCGGTAATCGCAAAAACGCCTCGGCAGTCCGCCGAAGTTGTCCGGCACGGCATGGCTCATGAAAACTGATCCGTCGCGGCGGTCACAGGATGAAGATGGCCGCGGCGATGACGGTGGTCC
>DDYW01000038.1 GCA_002348185.1 Candidatus Hydrogenedentes bacterium UBA2224
GATCGCGAATGATGGCATCGAGTCTGTCCAGACCCAGGGCCGGCTCGGAACGTATAAGGTCCGGCTCAGCAAGGCCGGGGATAAGGTCCGCGAGACATGGAAAACCGCGCTCGTGCAACACTTCGATCGGAAGCGGCGCGGGGGGTGGGATCTTCTCTTCCTGGCGCTTTTCGCCGCCGTCGGATCGCGGAACCCCGTCCCGCGAAGTCCGGCAGCAGCAACCCTGCGCGAGCTGGCCGACAAGACCGACGTGCCAACAAAGGAATCTTGAATGAAGCCGCGTCCGGAGTTCCCCATACCAATTCGGAAGAAAGGAGGCCGTCATGGTTCCCAATGGCAGCGGAAGGATTCGCCCCGGCGCGCGGGGGAGGATCACGTAACGCCAGGCCAGAGGGACTGTACACATTCCATACTGAGAGCCGGGCACGGCGTACACCGCCGAGGCCCGGCTCCTTTCTCCCGACACGAAAGGCAAGGAAAGGTCGGCCGCACGCACTGTTGTCTCCCTGGAAGCTACGATCATCAGGTGCCCATGCCTATCCGTGGCCGACGGGCAGACGTCGACTACTGCATAGCCGATCTCGTGGCAGCGCTCAACGCGGCCAACATCGTCACAGTGGCGAGTTGCTGCGGCCATGGTGGCATCTGCCCGGCACGAGTTTCTCTTGAAGATGGACGCGAGCTCTATATCGCCAACGCAAGAAAGGACCCCTGATGCCCGCCTACAACTTCCAGAAACGCTGGGCATGGAAAGTCGAGCGCAGGCTCAAGAGGCAGACCATCCGCGCGAAACGCAGGATGCGCCCGCGCGTTGGGCAGGTCGCGCATTGCTTCGCCGGCATGCGAACCCGGCGCTGCCGTCGCCTCGGCTCGTGGCGGATCCGGCGCGTGCTGGATATCCGCGTGTGGGCTGGTGGGGTCATCCTCGAAGGGGGCGTGTCTATTCCGCGGCGCCAGCTTGATGCCTTTGCTCGGCGCGATGGATTTGCCTTCTGGGAGGACATGTTGGTCTGGTTCGAAGACACGCACGGGCTTCCCTTCCGTGGCGATCTCATTCGTTGGTGACGAGACGAAAGGACAACCCCATGGCAAAATGTGATCTCGATCTGTTGCTGCCGCAAAAGCGCCGCGAGTTGGTGGAGGATAAGGAGGCACGTAGGAAGTTTCTTTCCTCCTTGCCGCGCGAGGCGCTCGTGCATGCTCTTGTGGTCATGCCCGACCTGTTTTTCAATCCGGTTGTGCCGCTCCTCGAAGTGCATACGCGCCAGCACCTGGCGCTGCGCATCCAGAAGCTGATGGCTACGCGCGACAATCTCTTGGCCCGCCTGCGAAAATGCGGCGCTATTCAAGAGGAAGCCGATAAGTTGGTCTTTGCCCCCGGGAGATCTTCGCGATTAGCCTTCAAGCGCGTCTGCGCGGATTGGTCTCGGCTCTTGCGGATCACCAGACACCTCACGAGCCTGTGTCGTCAAACGAGCCTGAGTCGCCAACGGGCCGAAATGGGCAACCCCAAAGAAGATCCGGCCGGGGTAAGGCCGTCGAGGCCAAAAGCGGTGTCGACAGCCTCGTAAATAATCGTTTTCCGGCGAAGGCCGGGAAGCAGGTCGAGGAGCGTCACCTCCTCAATCGATCCATGTTCAGCGCATGCATCACCCTGCCAGGGGCTACTCCCCGGCGCGGCTCACGTCCGCGGGCAGGATAACAACAGGAGGGCACGATGCATAGTCCGCTGAACTACCTGGGTGGCAAGAGTCGCCTGGCCGAAAGAATCGTCAGTCAAATCCAACCGCACGTCTGCTGCTGCGAGCCATTCTGCGGAGCCGCCTGGGTCCTGTTTGCCAAGGATCCCTCGAAGGTCGAGGTCATTAATGACTCGGATGGCGAGCTCGTGAATATGTGGCGCGTGCTCCAGAACCATCTGGAGGAGTTTCTGCGCTACTACAAGTTCGCCGTTGTCTCCCGCCAGGTGTTTGAATGGGAGCAGAAAAAGAACCCATCGACGCTCACCGACGTGCAGCGTGCGGTTCGCTACTACTATCTGCAGAAGATGGCCTTTGGCGGGAAGACAACGGGCCGCACTTTCGGCACCTCAGCCATGGGCGCGCCGCGGCTGAACCTGACCACCATGGAGGACGTTCTCCTGGAGGTCCACTGGCGCCTGGCGCGCGTGGTTATCGAGAACCTGGACGCCTGCGAATGCATCCGTCGGTACGACCGCCCGTCGACGTTCTTCTACCTGGACCCGCCGTACTGGGGCACCGTCGGATACGTTACACCGTTCAAGGCTGCAGACTATGAGCGGCTGCGCTGCATTCTGGCTGCAGTCTCCGGGCGATTCCTGCTTTCCCTGAACGATACGAGGGAGGTCCGCAAGGTCTTTCGCGGCTTCCGTATTAGGACAGTCCAGACGGGCTATTCGCTGTCAAATCCACGCGCAGGCGGCCGTAGAGTCGAATCAATCCGGGAGCTGCTGATTGACAACTTCAAGTGACCAGGGACGCCGGGCCGCCTCGCAGGCGGTCAGGGCGCTGTACAGCGATCGACCGCGGTGCATGTTGCCAGGTCGACGGGCATCGGGGGTGGCGGCGGGACAGACATGGCCCGCCATCATGAGCCCAGCAGACCGAGTCAACTCCTCGGGCAGGGGGTGGAAGCCCCCCTCCCTTTTCCCAAGTTCTTGTCCAAAACCCCATCGAGCCCCTCGTTCGTCTCAACTCCGCCCCCCAGCCTGACGTCCCCGTATCCCGGCCTTTCTCGCCGTTTCTCGCCCTTTTCCACCGTCTCACTGCGCCTGTCCGGTTGCTCGACGCGATCCGCCGACTGAAAA
>DDYW01000082.1:0-325 GCA_002348185.1 Candidatus Hydrogenedentes bacterium UBA2224
ACCGAGGCCGAACAGCGCGCCGCCTTGGCGCAGGCCGCCGCGTGGCAGAAAGAGGCCAGCCGGTTGCAGGCGCTTGCGCACGCCCTCCGCCAGAAGGTGAAGCGTGCCCGCCGCGCGGCAGGGCGCCCATGAGCCTCCCCCCGCACCTCTCCGCATGGGCCGCAAGGCACGGCCTACCTTCCGTTGCGGTGGCGGAGCTTTCGTTTCTACTCGGCACCGGGCTGGACAGCACCTCGCCCGTAGCCGACAAAGGCGAGGCGTGGGTGCAGTCTCTTGTGCGGCTGGAGGCTCCGAAATACGACGCCATCCTGTGGCGCAACAACGT
>DDYW01000082.1:431-2077 GCA_002348185.1 Candidatus Hydrogenedentes bacterium UBA2224
TTTAATTGGCTGCGGCTGGTGTCCAGCTACGGTGGCGATGCCCGGTTTACCTCCGGGCCCGAACAATGGTGAAGGCGATGCGCAAGACTGAAATTCTTGAGGCCGCGATCTCGTGCGCGAAGTCGGTGGGCTACCAATGGATAACCCTGGAACAGGTGGCCGGCGAATGCGGCGTATCCAAGGGGACCGTGGTGCACCATTACGGCACCATGGTTGCCCTCAAGCGGGCGGTGCTGGCGGAGGCCGTGGCCCGCAACCTGCCGGATCTCGTGGCGCAGGGGCTGGCGGATCGTAACCCCATCGCCCTCGCGGCACCCGAGGAGGTGCGCCGGGCCGCCCTCGCGTCTCTGACCAATTGAGCCCCGCGCATGTTGCCCGCGGCTCTTGCGCCGCTCGCCGAATGGCGGCAATTCGTCGTCTGGTCATTGGTCCCGAGCGCGGACCGGCCGGGCAAATTTGACAAGCTGCCGTTCCAGGCGGCGAACGGCGAGATGGCGTCTCACTCTAACCCCGCGCACTGGTGCGACTACGCCACCGCGCGCCGGGCCGCGGACGCGGATCCACGCCGCTTCCAGGGGGTGGGCTTTGTTTTCGCGGCCACGGATCCGTTCTATTTTCTGGACATTGACGGGGCGTTTGAGGAGCCCGGCGGCTGGTCCGGGCTGGCGCAGGAGCTTTGTGCCAGGCTCGGTGGAGCCGCTGTGGAAGTGTCCAGCAGCGGCCGCGGGCTCCACATCATCGGGTCATGCCAGAAAGATTTCGCGCACCGTTGCCGAAACGTGCCCCTGCGCCTGGAGTTGTACACCACCAACCGTTTTGTAGCGCTGACCGGCGCACAGGCAGCGGGCTCGGTTCTGGCGGCTGGCGGCGAGGCACTGTCTTCGGTCGTGGCGCAGTATTTCGACCCGGCGGACGTGGCCGGCGGGCGCGCGGCAGAATGGACGGACGGCCCGTGCCCCGAGTGGCGAGGGCCGGCGGACGACGGCGAGCTTATCCGCCGCGCGCTGGCGCGGGACGAACGCGCCGCCGGTGCGGTCTTCGGGGGCGGCACCGGCGGCGATGTGACATTCACGGCTCTGTGGGTGGGTGACTTCGACACGATCGGCCGCAAATGGCCCGCCAGCCGGGCGGGCGACGTGTGCGACCGCTCCAGCGCTGACCAAGCGCTGGCGAACCACCTCGCTTTCTGGACCGGCCGCGACTGCGAGCGCATGCGGCGCTTGATGCTGCTAAGCCAACTCGCTCGCGGAAAATGGGACGACCGCCCGGAATACCTGGAGGGGACCATTGTCAAGGCGTGCGGTTTCGTCCGGCAGGTCTATCAGGCGCCGGATGCGCCAAGCGAACAGATAGCACCGCCCGTTTCGTCAGAGGACGTGCAGGGGGCCGGGCTGGTGCCGCGAGCGGCGGGTGTGCGCGGCGTCATGCTGGTGACCGAACAGGCGGAGCATTTCGCCGGGTGCACCTACATCACCAGCCTCAACAAAGTGTTGACGCCGCGCGGCGCCCGGCTGGACCAGGGACGTTTCGATGTGGTGTTCGGCGGGTACGAGTTCGTCGTGGACTACGATGGGAAGAAAAGCACAACGAGCGCATGGGAAGCGTTCACGAGATCGCGTGTGTTCACCACCCCGGTAGCGGACACG
>DDYW01000082.1:2094-3784 GCA_002348185.1 Candidatus Hydrogenedentes bacterium UBA2224
ATGTTCCTGGATCACCTCGCCAAGATGCTCCCCAACGTGCGCGACCGGGAAATCTTGCTGACCTGGATGGCTTCGGTCATCCGCAACCCCGGCATGAAAGCCCAATGGTGGCCCGTGGTGCAGGGCGGCGAGGGGAATGGCAAAACTTACCTGCTAATGATTATGCGCCATTGTGTCGGCGCGCAATACTCGCACCTGCCCAACATGGACAAGATGGTCCGCGGCGGCATGAACTTTAACGGGTGGATAGAAGGCAAGCTTTTCTTGGGGCTGGAGGAGGTTTACGCGGCGGACAGACGCCAATTCTTCGAAGGCTTCAAGACAACCGTGACTAACCTCAATATCCCTATCGAAGCCAAGACGGTAGAGGAGGTGACCGGCGACAACCGGGCGAACGGCATCATCACCACCAACCACAAGGACGGGGTGCCGATCTCGGGGGTAAGCCGCCGGTATGCGCCATTGTTCACGGCTCAACAGAGCCGGGCGGACGCCGCGCGCGACGGGATGACGGACGCCTATTTCGCACGGATGCGGGATTGGTTCAACGGGCGCGGGCCCTGGCTCTCGGAAGGGCCGGCCTATGGCTTTCGGGTGGTCAACCACTATCTTCGCACGCGCCCGCTGGTGGCGGAGTATGACCCCAATCAGCTTGCCATATGGGCGCCCGCCACCTCGTGCATTGAGGAGGCCATAGACGCTTCCCGCGGCCGCGCCGAACAGGAAGTGCTGGAGGCCATCGAAGAGGGCCGGCCGGGCTTTGCCGGCGGGTGGGTGGGAAGCCGCATGCTCGATACGCTTCTGGATGGCACGCGCTGCAACGTGCCCCGCTCCAAGCGCCGGGAGCTTATGAACGCCCTCGGGTATGACTGGCACCCAGCGCTCGTGCAAGGGCGGTCGAATAACGCCGTGCAGCCGGACGGCGCCAAATCCCGCTTGTTCGTCAAGATGGGCAGCATTGCCGCCTTGAACCTCAAGGATCCCGCTGACGTGGCCAGAGCGTATAGTAAGGCGCAGGCAGACGCGGCGAGCGGGGCGATCTTTGCAGTTGCGCCGCCTGGGCAAGCGCGGTAAAAAGGGAAGCCTGCAATCGCCTCGTCAGGACGGAAAACCCCCGGCCCAAGCCAGTTTGGCAAGGATACCGGGGGTTTTCTATTTGATCAGGTGCGGACGCGNNGCCACCTTGCGGCGGATCCGCCACATGAGCGCCTGAACGGTGTTGCCGTGCGGTCGCGGCCCGCCGCCGTACACCGTTCGATGAATGGTTTCCATGGGCGCGTACCGTGGCGCGGCGCGTACCACCGTGTCGAAAATGAGCGTTTCGAAGGGAGATAGATCGACGTAGCCGGCAGCGGCCGCCAGGCGCCCTTGCTGGAAATCCCACGACCACGAGGGCGTTTGCAAGAGGGGTGGCGGGGAGAGCCGAATGGCCGCCGCCCGGATCTGCGCCGGGCGAGCGTTCGGGAAGACCTCTTGCAAGATCAGGGTGACCTCGCCCTTGGTCATGGCGACACGCGGACGGTCACGGGGGCAACGCCAGGCTCTCGGACCACATAGGAGCCGGACACCGGCCCCCGCTTGTCCGAGATCAGCCCACCGCCATCCCGGAGGCTGCCGCAGCCCGCAAGGGCGGCACAGAGCGCTAGAACCTTCCAGGCCATCTCTATCCCTCCTTCTGTGGCTTGGCGGG
>DDYW01000211.1 GCA_002348185.1 Candidatus Hydrogenedentes bacterium UBA2224
GCGGCGCGGGAGGTTTCCCCTTCGGCCCCACCGGTACCGGCAATTTCATTGCGGGCGGCGGCGCCGGAGGCACGGCGGGCACTTCGGGGGACATCAACCTTCCGGGTGTGCCGGGCGTGGCCGGAACAGTAGCCGGCGGGCAGGGCATCCCGCTCAATCCCGCCCCCGGCCGCGCGTTCGGGGGCTACTTCGGCACCGGGGGCGGTAGCCAGTCCTCCAGCGCTTCAACGGCGGCCAAAGCCGGCTTTGCCGGCACCCCCGGCGTGATCGTGATCAAGGAATGGACGTGATGGACACCTTCGACCTCCAGCGCGAGTTAAACCGCCTCTTGTCCCCCTCGCCGGCCTTGACCGTGGACGGGGATTTCGGGCGGGCGTCCGAGGCTACCGCCCGCCGGCTGCTGGCGGCCTATCCCGAGGCGGGTCGGTGGGGGCGAGATCGCGTGCGCCTTGCGGCCATGCAGGAGGTTTGCCGGCGGGCGGGGCATGACCCCGGCCCAATCGACGGGCTGAACGGCCCGCAGACCCGCGCGGCACTCGACGCCTGGGCCGCGGTGGCAGCCGGCGAGAACCCGAACTGGCGGGACGCGCTGCCCCCGCCCGCGCCATCCCCGGCCGTCGCCAATTCGTGGCCCCGGCAGGCCAACGCCCGACAGGCGTTTGGGGAGCCGGGGGCGCGGCTGATCACGGTGACGCTGCCCTACCCCATGCGCCTGTCCTGGGAGCCGGCCACCGTGGTCCGCCGCATGTCCATTCACCGGGATGTTGCCGCCAGCGCTGTCCGCGTGCTGGAGCGCGCGGCGGCTCACTACGGCGAAGCCGGGCTCAAGGAACTCGGCTTGGACTTGTTCGGCGGCTGCTACAACAACCGCGCCATGCGCGGCGGGACCGCCCTGTCAATGCACGCCTACGGCGTGGCGTTGGACTTCGACCCTGACCGCAACCAACTGCGTTGGGGGCGAGATCGTGCGCGGCTGGCGCGGCCGGACGCCGCCCCGTGGTGGGATATGTGGGAGGCGGAAGGGTGGGTTTCGCTCGGTCGCGCGGCCAACTATGATTGGATGCACGTGCAAGCGGCACGGTTATAGAGGGACTGACGACATGGCGAGTAAAAACGACATCATCGGCAGCATTGCGGGAGCGGTCGCGAACGTGGTGGTGGCCACGGTTATGAGCCCGCGCAACGGCGCCCCCATCAACGAGGCGACCGCCATCGCGGAACAG
This sequence comes from Candidatus Hydrogenedentes bacterium UBA2224, assembly GCA_002348185.1. GTDB lineage: Bacteria > Hydrogenedentota > Hydrogenedentia > Hydrogenedentales > SLHB01 > UBA2224. The sequence continues at coordinate 1,224 of DDYW01000211.1, forward strand.
GCGGCGGACATCGCCCGCGTCAACCCCACCGTCCAGAACATCGCGGCGCAGGTGGTCAACGCCACCAACAACGAACCGTGGTACCAGAGCCGAGTGACCTGGGGCGCGCTCGTGGCGGGCGCGGCTGGCGTGGCGGGCCTCTTCGGCGTGACCATCGGGGACGGCGAACGCACCGTGCTGGTGGAGGGCATCACGGCGGCACTGTCCGTCGTCGGTGCGGTCACGGCGATTTATGGGCGGTGGGTGGCGCGCAAACCCATCGGCGGGTAACATCCCCCAAACCCGCAACCGGTTGGGGGAGAAATGACGGGATTGACGACGGACAAACGGGCGGCAATCCGCGAATACCTCAACCTCCAGCCGGACGAGCGCCGCGTGTTGCGCGAGCTTGCCCGGCATCTTGCTGATGAGGCGGTAGGTGACGCTGACGGGCAACGCAATCTGGACTTCCTAGTGGAGATATTCAGGCGCCGCCCCGAAGTCCGCCGCGTTCTGCGGAAAGAAGTCTTTTGGGCGGAAGCCCGCGACCTGATCTTGCGAGCCGGCGCGCTGGCGGCGGCCATCGTCTCGGTTATCACAGCGTGGAAGGTCTGGCGGCCATGGTGACGCGGCTTTTGGTGTGGTTCCGGCCCCGCGGCGCGTGGGACTGGCTGGCCATGTTCATGACCACTCTAGCGTTCACTTTAACTGCGTATTGGGCGGTCGTGGATCGGCAGCCGATCGGGGAAAGCGAAAGCTCCATCCTCACCCCCGTTGTCCAACCAGGCGGGACATTCACCATCCGTTACCACGTCCGATGGAACAGTGCTTGCAAGGTCACGGGGTACCGCTTTGTTATCGACAGCGCGGGGCAGCAATACACGATCGCGCCAGATCAGCGGTACGTGCACCCGTTCGACAAACCTGAATTCCTGATCAACATCCCGATCGCGGTTGCAGCCCAGCCGGGCCCGGCGGTTTACCGGGCCACGGTCATTTATGAGTGCAACCCGCTCCAGCGGCTGTTTCCGTTGGAGACGCAGATTGCAGACCGGTATTTCACCATTGCGGGGGCCGGTGCCATGCTGCCGGCTCCGACCGTCGCATGTTCAGAGGAACGCCCGGTGTTCGTGCGTGCGCACTGCCAGGCGCTTCCGGGACAGGCAGCATCACGGCAACCGTGATCGAAAGCGCCAGCGCCACGAGCCCCGCCGCGCCGCCGCCGGCCGCCGTCATCACCATGACGGGCACAACCCCGAGGAAAACCATCATGGCCAGCACGCGGGCGCCCCGCCACCAACCGCCCGGCCGGGCCATGGCCCAATGCACCAGGAGCGCCACCGCCAGCAGCGGCAGATAGAACGCCGCGAACCCGAGCGGCAGCGGCAAGAGGGCGGGGTTGACAAAGCCCAGCACCCCACAGAACACGAGTGCCGCCAGCACGGATAGAAGCAAAATCGCAACACGACCCATGGTCATTTCCCTTCCAAGGAATACGGCGAGCGACGCGCCCGCCAGCACCGCAGCCATTATGCCGAAAACAGACAGTGGCGTCATGGCTCCACTCCCTCCGCTAGCCACATAAAAATTCGCGCTCGCATGTGCTGTTTTGCCGCCTCGCGCTGCTGGTGGGCCGCGAATGCTTTTAGTCTCCACCGCACGCAGAACGCCGCGTTCCAGTGCGCTCGCGCCTGCAACATCTGCGCGCGCCGGGCTTGGTCCCGCAAGTACTCGGCACTGTCAGACGCGGGCGTCACGGCTCCATCTCCCCAAATGCCGCGCGGATCAACGCGGCCACGTGGCGCCGGGCGGCCTCCGGATCACGCGTCACCCTGTCCAACCCCTCCGGCAAATGCGCCCAATAGATGCGCATGAGATCCGCGTCCAGCCGGCGAAACCGGGCAACCGCAAGTTCGAAGCTCGGCGCCATCACCTGTTCCAAATGCCGGCGGGCCTCTTCGTGATGGCGAGCGGCGAAACGCTGCCAATAGACGGCGAGTCGCCACTGGCCTGTGCTGCGGGCAATGTCCGCCATGCGATATGCGTGCGCGTGCAGCCGCTGCGCCCGACAAGCGGCATCTGCGGCGGGTTTCCGGGGGCTTTGCATCGCATCACTTCCAGACGTGCCGGACGTAGCACCCCGCGTCCCATTTCTCCAGACGTTCCGCCGGAGCGCCGGGCCAAGTGCGCCGGGCTTCCCGCATCGCATCTTGCGGGGAAAGCGCGCCAATCATGATATAGCCGTACTCGCCCCGCAGCCGGTAGCTATCAAGCCCTGCCGCAGCAAGCGGCCGCTCATGCAACGCAGTGGCTTGGGTTTCCGAAGCGTTCGTGACCATGTTGAGCCCTCGTCAGTTGATGGCTCACGCTACCGTAGATTGACCGCGCGGTCAATCAGGCTTTGCGGTATCTCTTGCCTCGCCAGCCGCCGGAGGCGCGCACCGGCCACCCGCAAGCCCACGGTGGCAGCGTGCCCATGATCCGCTCAAACTCCTCCAGTCTGCCGAACCCCTCCGGCACCTCCGCCACGTTCTCGTCATAGACATGCAGCACGACAGGGTAGCCCGCCGCCTCAAGCGCCTCGATCCCGTAGCGCTGGATATCGTGCGCGGTTGCCTGGACCACGTTTTCCGCGATGCGGCCGCCATAGGTCTTCATCGGCACCCACCCGCGCGGCCCATACTTCGGGTTCGTGTTCCACGTCATGTAGGTGACATCGAACTCGCCGGGCACGTCATTTTTGGCCCATAAACGTGGGGCGTGGTAGGTCAGTTCGCGGCCGCTCAAAAGGCGGATAAACAGCG
>DDYW01000093.1 GCA_002348185.1 Candidatus Hydrogenedentes bacterium UBA2224
ACAGAAACTTCTTGACGCGGGCTCTCTGGTCTCGGGATGGCCTTTCAGGCAGCCCCGCCAGGGACAATGGCCACATCCGAGGTGTCTTGTAGCGCAGGCGTCTCGCCTGCATCCGGCTCGCCCCTTGACAACGAGCCTGGGCCTCTCTTACCCTCCCCTCCAGTCAGTTGCGCGCAGACAAGAAGCAGGCTAGATGGCTGTTTACTGCGCCACAGCGATTACCAGTACAACGTCAGATGGGGATCTCTCATAAGCATGTGTCAATCACCACTTTCTGTGGTATGCCTCGTGTTACAGAATGAACACGGCGAAATACTTGCCACGCGACGACCCACGGACAAGCCGCAGGGCGGTCTCTGGGAATTTCCCGGAGGCAAGATTGAGGCAGGCGAGTCACCGGAGCAGGCGCTGCGTCGGGAAATCATGGAGGAGCTGCAAATCGAAGTGGGCGCATTGCTGCCACTGGCTCCTTCTTCTCACCAGTATGATTTCGGACAAGTGTGTCTCTTGCCGTTTTTCCATAGCACGAAGACGCCGGTCATCACGTTGTCTGAGCATCTGGAAGCGCGATGGCTCCGGGTGGAGGCTCTCGGGTCGCTGCCATGGGCTCCCGCAGATTGGCCGATCGTAGACCAGATTCAGGCGCGCCTGTCATGAGCACCGACCCTCTGCTTGCGCCAGGCGCCTATGCGCGCATTCTCGATGAAGAACTGCAAGAGCTGATCGCCCGGTCACCAGACCTGCAGCAAACCCTGCGGGCGATCGAAGAGGAGGAAGAGCCTGGACAATTCAGTCTGCTCCTCGGACAGGTGTTTCAGCAGGCGTTGCGCCAATGCAATTCTGCAACGCGAACTGCTGTGCTGAACCGCTTGATTGAACTTCTCGGTGCGCAGGAAGGCCTTGACTATCTGGCTCGCAAGAGAATCTTGCATCCCCCCAAGATGCTTACATCGGTCCACCACCGAGGCCCAATCGACCAGCCATGGCCTTTGCCTCACACGCCATTGAATACAAGCTGCCTGTTCACCGGTGCGGCCGGAACACCCAGTCTGGAACACGAGCTGGCGCAAGAAATGCGCAGCACTGACCGCCTGGATCTGCTCGTGTCCTTCATCAAGCTTTCTGGATTGCAGCTTCTGATGCCCGCGCTGCACGAACTCAGCAACCGTCACGTGCCCATACGGGTCATCACGACCTCCTATATGGGCGCCTCTGATCCGGAAGCCATCGCGTGGTTGGTGCGGCGCCCAAATGTGCAGTTGAAGGTCTCATACGACACGGAGCGCACCCGGTTGCATGCCAAGGCGTACCATTTCTATCGGGAATCGGGCTTCTCAACGGCATACATTGGCTCAGCGAATCTCACACGCGCGGCCATCACCAGCGGTCTGGAATGGACCGTGAAGATCACCGAGCAGGATCAGCCTGCGTTGATGCAACAACTCCGTGGAGAATTTGAGGGCTACTGGGGCAACGATGCTTTTGAAACCTGCCAGGAAGACAACCTCGAGCAGTTCCGGCGCGCAATTCACAGCGCCAAAGTCCGAGAGAAGGGTGCTGCGATTCGCTTCTTCGCGGAGATCACGCCCTGGCCATTCCAGGAACGAATCCTGGAAAAACTCCGCGCCGAACGCAGTGTGCACAATAGTTATCGGAATCTGATCGTTGCGGCAACCGGTACCGGTAAAACGGTCATCTCCGCATTGGATTACAAACACTTCTGTGGCGCCAGACTTCCACGTCCAAGACTTCTGTTTCTGGCCCATCGCGTGGAGATTCTGGAACAGGCCTGCGATTGTTTCAGGACCGTACTCAGAGACCATAATTTCGGCGGCATTCTGGGAGGCATGCACGTACCCACGGCCACGGACCATCTCTTTTGCACAATCGCGAGCGCGGCGTCCCGTAATCTTATCCGCGATCTTCCTGCCGATTATTATGAGTACATCGTCGTTGATGAGGCACACCACGGTGCGGCACCCTCGTACCAGCCTCTTTATGAGCACTTCAGGCCACTGATCTGGCTCGGACTTACTGCTACGCCTGAACGCATGGACGGGCAGTCTATTCTCCCCGAGTACAACAACCGGATCGCCGCCGAGATTCGCCTGCCGGAAGCGCTCGAGGAGCGGCTTTTGTGTCCATTTCATTATTTTGGCATTACGGACCCTGTATCTCTCGACGATGACCGTTTCTGGCGCAACGGCCAATACCGCGTGGATGCGTTGAACAACATTTACACCGGCGACGACATCCGAGCGCGGCAACGCGTCGCGGTGCTGTTCGATGCCCTGGAAACCTATCAGGCGTTTGGCACGCGCACACGCGCCATCGGGTTTTGCGCATCCGTTAAGCACGCGCACTATATGAAAAACGCCTTCCTCGAGAGGGGGATACGTGCGGACACCCTGTTGGGAGAAACGGAAGGAGACCGCCGCCAGCAGATAGTTCAGGCCTTCAGAAGCGGCGACCTCCAAGTCCTCTTCACGGTAGATGTCCTCAATGAAGGGTTCGACTTGCCGGAAGTCAACCTCGTGATGTTCCTGCGTCCCACGGACAGCCTCACGATCTTCCTGCAACAATTGGGACGTGGGCTTCGTCATGCCCCCGACAAGGACTGCCTGACCGTGATGGACCTGGTAGGCCAACAACACCGAAACTGTCGAATCGACCGAAAATTCGCGTCGTTGTTACCTCGGCAACGCATGCGTATTGACGATGAGGTCGAGCGCGACTTTCCCCATCTTCCCCCCGGGTGCAATATCTATCTTCAACCCGTGGCGCGCAAACAGATTCTCCAGCATATTCGCCGAACGTTGCGGGACATCCAGAAACTCACCCTCGAATCTCTTGCCACGATGTCCGCACAGCGCGGTTATGTACCTTCGTTTGGAGAATTTGTACAAGAGAGTCAACTGGACCCCATCGAACTACTCAGCAAGGGCACATGGAGCTCCTGGAAAGCGCGCGCTCATCTGCAGCCTCCGACACAGGACCCCGATGAATCTGACCTTCGCAAGGCTATGGTGAGGCTTGCGACGCGCAATAGTCCGACTCTTCTCGAAAATGTCAGACGGAAGGCTCAGTCCGCCATTGCGGGGTCGGCCGATGCCGATCAACCATCGGAGTCTGCGGAAGCGGTTATGCTTCACTACGTGCTGCTCAACCGCCCGCGTTCGGCACGATCGGGGACCGACACGCCTCAGCTTCTCTTGCGGCGAAACCCTAATATGGCTCGTGACATCGACGAAATAGCCGCGTGGCGTCAGGACACCTCAGACATCGCATCCATTCGGCCGCAATTACCCTTTGACTGTCCATTGGACTTACACGCAGCGTATGGCTCCAACGAGATCAAGGCGGCTCTGGGAGTCGCAACAATGGAGACTGCGGGGCCTACCGGCACTGGCGTCATCCACGTGATGGATCTCCGCGCGTATCTGCACTTCGTAACCTTTAACAAGTCTGATAAAGATTTCAGCCCCACCAATCGATATCATGACTACTTGCTGAATCGCACGCAATTGCATTGGGAAAGCATGTCTACCACGACGCGGGCATGCGATACCGGTCAAAACTACATTCACTTCCGTGAACGTGGTTACACCATTCTGTTCTTCGCCAGGCTCAACAAACGCGTCAATGGAATAATCTCCCCATTCACGTATCTCGGTCCCGCACGCGCGCTTCTGCATTATGAAGGCGATCGGCCGATTCGTATGATCTGGGAACTGACCCACCCGGTGCCCGCCGAAATGCACGAACAGAACTGCCTCGGCGGTTAACGCAGATGCGCCATGGCGCCGCCATGCCCCTGCACGTTGAATCGGGTCCGTGTTTGACTCCCCCCTTGCGTCTAGGCTTCTTGCTCGATCTGCGCGATGGCGACCAGGGCGGTGTGGAGGAAATCGGCGACGTCTTCCAGCCCCTGGGTGTGGTTCGTTTTGAGAAAGGCGTCGACGGCCTGAACCGCGACATACGGCGCGACCACCATGCTGCCCATGGTCAGGACGTTGGCGTTGTTCACCGCGCGGCACATGCGCGCCGTGAACTCGCTTTCAATCACGCTCGCATAGACCCCTTTGAACTTGTTCGCGACGATGGCCATGCCCATGCCCGTGCCGCAGACCAGCACGGCCCGCTCGGCCGCCCCCGCCTGTAGCATCCGGGCGGCCTCTTTGGCGACGTCATAGTAGGGCCGCTGATTCTCCGGCGTCCCGCCGATATCCGTCACCTCGTGGCCGTGTTTCGCCAGATGCTGCTTCACGGTATCTTTCAGCTCGACGCCCCACGCGTCCGCGCCCACGATGATTTTCATTGGTCTCTCCTTCCCGGTTTACAAGTCCGTCCGCCGAACGCCACGGCGCCACGGCGGGTACCTGCACACAATACATGATCCCACCGGCCGAAGTCCTGCACGGTCCACCCAGAGCCAGGCCTCACCCCGGAAGAAGCCGGATTTCCGAGGGAGGCCATCGGCGATGGCGTGATGGACCAGGCGGACCGTATGGACCGGATGGACGCCATGGACGGTGCCCACCTGGGCGATGGCGAGGGGGTTGGGACAGGGGGGATTCGCCCGATCCATGGGCTTCGCGCGGGGATTCGACACCTGCGACGTCGTTGGGGCAGAATCGTCCACCCTGTCCATCAAGGTCCATTCTGTGTGTTTTCCCGGCAATCTGGGGCCTTACGATGCGGTTGTATTCCGCAGCGCGCCGTGTTACTATCATGGCACTTTGCGCATTATTGGCAATCCGACAGCGTCCAGGTGCCGTTGGGAGGCCGGCATTTCTGCGCCTGGTTTCTCTGGTGTCGCGTCCGGAACGGTTCTGCCTCAGGCCGCGCGAATTTTCGCCGGACTCGGGGGGTATTCAGCATCGAGGCCACCGGCGGACGCGGGTCCCGTACGACGGACGCATGGCATTTGACTCCGGGCAGGCAAATAGTCTATACTTGCCCACTGCTTACACGTGAACACCGGCGAGAATGGTGGCCATATCGCATTCCGGCGGTATGAGTTACACATGCAAAACGCTGTGGATCGCCGAGGAGAGAGTAGTGAAACGTACTTTTCAACCATCGAATATCAGGCGAAAACGGAATCATGGATTTCGCGCGCGCATGGCCACGGCAGGAGGGCGAAATGTAATCCGCCGTCGCCGGCAGAAAGGCCGGAAACGGCTCAGCGCGTAAAGTGTGAGGGTGATGAGCCTGTTGTGCCGGGCCAAAACACGTTCCCGAGTCGGGAACGGCTCACCAGACAATCCGAATACCTCGACGTATACCGGAACGGTGAAAAACAGGTGGGCCGCGCGTTTATCTGCTACGCGGTCCGGCGGCACGGGCAAGGGCGGAAACTGGGTATCGCCGTATCGCGAAAAGTTGGCAAGGCCGTGGTCCGAAACCGTCTCAAGCGCTACGTGCGCGAGACTTACCGAACCCACCGGGCATTCTTAGCCGAAGACGCGCACATCGTGTTCGTCGCACGGCCCGCCGCGGTGGCTCTCGACTACGCCGCGTGTGAACAGGCGATACGGCAGCTTCTCCGAAAGGGAGGCCTGCTGCGTGGCTAAGGTGTTGGTAGTGCTCATCCGCGGTTACCAATACGGCATCTCACCTCTGTTGTCAGCCATCCTGGGACCCAGTTGCCGGTTTACGCCCAGTTGTTCCCAATACGCCCTGGAGGCGGTGGAGCGATACGGCGTCATACGGGGCATCGGCTACGCCATCTGGCGTATCGCGCGATGCCATCCCTACAGTCGCGGTGGATACGATCCTGTCCCGTAAGCGCCGGGCTCATCCTGCCCAGGAGCCCCCGGGTCTTCGTGCCGGAAAGGGCACGGCGCGCCGCCAGTAACGGTTCGCCAGGGAGAACAAAGGGTGGATGACAATCAAGACAAGGGGTTGATGAAGAACCAGATGCTCGGCATCATCCTGATGACCGTGCTGATCTTTATCTGGCTGAATTACTTCACGCAGCGCCCCGCCGTCGGTCCCGAACCCGGTCCGCCCGAGGCCCCGACCGCGTCCGCACCCGCCGAACCAGACCGGGACACCAGCCCGAGCGCCAGCGCCCCGGTTTCCGGCGCCGACGCCGCTTCCGGATGGCCCGGCTTGCCGCCGGTGCCCGAGTCCGTTCTGCCCGACGACGAAATCACCCTCGAGAACGACCGGCTCCGCCTCGTCTTCACCCGGATCGGCGCCCGCCTCAAACGCGCCGAAGTCATCCTTGACAAAGAGGCCAACGACGTCGTTGAGCTGGTTCCGCATTCAGACAAGCCCGACACCGAATCGGTCTATCCACTCGGTCTGTGGTTCCCCGCGCACGAGGAGCTCGGCGACCGCCTCAACTACCGCCGGTTTGACGCCAGCATCGACCCGTCCGGCCACGCCGTAACGTTCACGCTGGCCACCCCGGCGCTCGCCGTCACCAAGTCGTTCGCGCTCACCGACACGCCGTTTCTCATGGACGCCAGCGTCCGCATCGAGAACCGCGAAAGCGCCGGACGCCGGTTCGGCCTCGATCAGACCCCGGCATACCTCTTCGCCTGGGCCCCGGATGTCGACTCCCCCGACAAGACCAAGGGCGTCGGCCAAACCATCGTGGTCCGCAGCGAAAACCACAACGAGTACCAGGACACCCGGAAACTCAAGGCGGCCAACCCCCCCCGGACGGTGCCCGGCGCCGAGTGGCTCGCCGTCAGGGGCGCCTATTTTATCGTAGCGTTGAAGCACCTCGCGGGCGACGTGCCCGGCGCCCAGCCCGGCAGCGCGTATTACAAAGGCGCCGCCGGGGACCTCACGGCCGGCATCGCCGTCCCCCGCGTGGAAATCCCCGCCAACGCGGCCGACACGCAGGCCTTCCACGTCTACATCGGCCCCAGCAGGCTCGAATCCCTGGCCGCCGCCTGGCCCACACTTGATACCGCGCCCCGGTTTTTCCTGAGCGACACCTGGGCTTTCATGGACAAGTTTGCCAAGTTTCTGCTGCGCCTGCTCAACCTCTTCTATTCGTGGATCCCGAACTACGGCGTCGCCATCATCCTGCTCACCGTGCTCGTGCGTCTCGCCATGTTTCCCCTGACGGTCAAGAGCATGAAGAGCATGAAGAAAATGCAGCAGTTAGCCCCCGAGATCGAAAAACTTCGTGAAAAATACAAGGAGGACCAGCAAGAGCTCAACAAACGCATGATGGAGATGTACCGGGAACGCGGCGTCAATCCCGTGGGTGGCTGCCTGCCGCTGTTCCTCCAGATGCCCATATTCATCGCGCTCTATCGCATGCTGTGGAGCGCGTACGAACTTCGCGGCGCGCCGTTCATGCTGTGGATCACCGATCTGTCCCAGCCGGACCATCTCTTTCACGTCCCGGCCTTGACCGCGCTGCCGTTTGTGGGCCAGCATCTCGAATACCTCAACCTGTTGCCGGTACTCATGGCCCTTGCCATGCTGGTCAGCCAAAAGGTGCTGCCCCAGCCCGGCGCCGCCGCCAATCCCCAGCAGAAAACCATGATGACCATCATGCCGGTCTTCTTCGCGGTCGTCTGCTACCGCGTCGCTTCCGGCCTGAACCTCTACATCCTGGTCAGCACCCTGCTGGGCATCGTGCAGCAGACCTTCACCCGCATGCAGAAAGACGTGGACGTGACCCCAGATAAACTCAAGGCTCCGCGTAAGCGCCAACATTTCTACAAGGCCGCGCAGGAACGCAAGCGCCGCATCGCCAAAGAAGCCGAGGCCGCGGCGCGCAAGAGCCGCGCAACCCGTCTCATGGGCGCCGAAAAAGAACCCAAAAACGCGCCCCGAACGGACGAAAGGTAGAGGAGGAAAGTTCATTCCATGAGATCTATTGAAGTCAGTGCCCGCAAACGGGAAGACGCTATCAACAAGGCACTCAGCGAGCTCGGCATCGAACGCCACGAAGCCCATGTCGAAATCCTCGACGAGGGCAGCCCCGGATTCCTCGGCATCGGCGTCCGCGACGTCACCGTCCGCGTTTCCACCGATGTCCCCGGCGAAGGCGGATTCCCCATCGAAGCCGATGGCAACCGCATCGACTTCGAACGCCGCCCCGCCGCCCGCACCGAGCGCGGGCACGGCGCTCCCCGCGACGCCCGGCGCGGTCCCAAACGCGATCAGAGAGGCGGCGACCGCGATCGCGGACCCCGCCCGCAACAGCAGGGGCGGCCCGGCGACCGGCAGAACCGTGACCGGCGCGACAGGGGCCCGCGGCGCGACCAGCGCCCCGAACGCGCCGAACAGCCCGCACCACCGCAAGCGGCCCGCCCGGACCGGCCGGCACACCGCACGGATGCGCCCAGAAAACCCGACCGGCCGAAAAGCCAGCGGCCCGACCGGCCGCGCAATGACCGGCCGCGCAACGACCGGCCCCGTGACGGCCGCCCCCGCAATGACCGCCCGCGTGAAGAGCGGCCGCGCAATGACCGTCCCCGCGACGACCGTCCCCGCGACGACCGTCCCCGCGACGACCGTCCCCGCGACGACCGGCCCCGCGACGACCGGCCGCGCCAGGAACGGCCACGGCCCGAACCCAAAGACCGGCCCCCGGACAAAGTCCTCACCGACCCGCGCAGTTGCGAGGCCGCCGCGCTCCTCAACGAGATCATCCAGAACATGGGGATCGAGTCCAGCGTGCAGCCCCTCGAAGCCGCCCAGGGCGGGCTCAAGCTCTCGGTGCAGTCTCCGGATTCCGCCCTGCTGATCGGGCGCAAGGGCCGCAACCTGACGGCCATGCAATATCTCATCAACCGCATTTTCAACCGCCAGGACGAGTGGCAGCAGACCGAGCGCATCGTGGTCGACGTTGAAGGCTACCTCGACCGCCGGCGCGATACGCTCGAAGACATGGCGCTCCGTCTGGCCGAACGCGCCAAGGCCTCCGGACGCCGCGTGCGCGTCAAACCCCTCAGTCCGCAGGAACGCCGCATCATCCACCTCGCCCTCCATGACGACCCCGATGTGCGCACCTTCAGCGTGGGCGAATCCAACTTCCGCAGCGTCATCATCGCCCCGGTCACCGAAGGCGATGCCGACGATGATCAGGACGACCGCGATGAACCCGAGGCGTACGACGCCGACAACGGTTCGTTCGACCTGAACGGCGACGACATGCTGGACGACGAATCCGACAGCGACGACGATTTCCGCGGCCGGGCCAGGCCGACTCGCTCCAAGGCCCCGGTGAACGACGCGCCCGCTGCTGCGGAGACCGGCGAAACTTCCGAAGCCCGCAGCGACGACACGGACGAGGACGACGACGAGGACGACCAGGACGAAGAAGCCGGCGCCGAGGCCGGCACACGCTTCCGGCCCCGCCGGAAAATCGGCCGCCGCGGCGCCGTGCGCAAACGCCGGCCCGCCAAGCCCCTGGCCTCCGTCGCCGCGGACGGCGAAAGAACGGGCGCCGGGGAAACCAAAGATGACGCCCCCGGTGACGCGGACAACGCCTGAAGACACCATCGCGGCGGTGTCCACCCCGCCCGGTGAAGGCGCCATTGGTATCGTGCGACTTAGCGGCCCCGATGCACTTCGCATCGCGGCCGTTGTTTTTCACTCATCGTCGGGACTCGACATCCGCACCGCGCGCAGCCGTATCTACCACGGGGAAATCCGCGCGGATGACGGCGAACCCCTCGACGAGGTGCTCCTGCATATCATGCGCGCCCCCCACAGCTACACCCGCGAAGACGTCGTCGAAGTGAACGCCCACGGCGGCGCGGGACCGCTTCAGGCCATCCTCGAACTCGTCCTGCGGAAAGGCGCGCGTCTCGCCGAGCCGGGCGAATTTACCAAACGCGCGTTTCTCAACGGCCGCATCGATCTGGTACAGGCCGAGGCCGTGATCGACCGGATCCGCGCACGCACCCGCGCCGGACTCCGCGCCGCCAACGCCGCCGCCTCGGGCGCCCTCTCCCAGGCCATCGCAAGCATGCGCGAACCGCTCCTGCAAGCCCTCGCCCGAATCGAAGCCTCCGTGGACTTCCCCGAAGAAGACCTGCCCGAGCTCGTCACTCCGGAACTTCAGACCACCCTGACCACCATCGCCGCCCGCATGGAAACGCTCCTCCAGACCTCCGACGCCGGCCGTCTCTACCGCGAGGGCGCGGCCGTAACCATCGCGGGACGGCCCAATGTCGGCAAATCCAGCCTGTTCAACGCCCTGCTGCGCGACGCCCGCGCCATTGTGACCGCCCGGCCCGGAACCACCCGCGATCTCCTCGAAGAAATCATCACCATTCAGGGCATCCCGGTCCGCCTGAGCGACACCGCCGGCCTGCGCCATTCCGACGACGAGGTCGAGCGCATCGGCGTCGACATCGCCCGCAGCGCCCTCGGCGCCGCCGACGCCGTACTCTTTGTCGTTGAAGCGACGGACCCCGCCACCCCCGAGGACGAAACGCTGGCCGCCGACCTCCTCGCCCTCGAGGTTCCAGTGTTTCTCGTGATCAACAAAACCGACCTGAATCCCGCTCCCGCCCTCGGTGGCTGGGGGGATCGCTTTTCCGCAACCTGCCTCGTATCGGCGCAATCCGGTGACGGTCTTCACGAACTCGAGGCCGCGCTCGCAAAGCAACTGCTCGGCGGCGTCTCGATGAACCCGTCCGATGTGCTCCTCAACCGCGTGCATCAGCGCGACAGCCTGCGGCGCGCCCATCAGGCCCTCACACACCTGCTGGCCGATTTTGGCGCATCGCCCGAGTTTCTCAGCATCGATCTCCGCGACGCCCTCGCCGCGCTGGGCGAAATCACCGGGGAAAGCACCGCCGAGGACGTCCTGGATCGCATCTTCGCGTCGTTCTGCATCGGAAAATAGCGGGAGCATCCGGCGGAAAGGAACCGGGACCGCGGGGCGGAGACTCGTCACCGCCTGTCAATATTCGAGCGCGGCAGACGTCTCAAACCGAAGATACTCGGAGGCATACTGCGCCTTTTCCAGGGCCCGGCGCGGTGTGCGGGCGGTCGCCAGCACGTACCCGGCGGCGTCGCGCGAAGGCGCGTCCACCTGGTGGCCAAGCACCGTGCCCACCTTCGCGCTGACCTCGATCGCGGCCACTCCCGGCACCGCCCGGGCCTCCGCGATCCCGAGAACGGAACTCACTATCCCGCTGCGCGGTTTCAACCACCACAACGCCCCGCACCGTGTAAACCGCGGTTCCGCCGCAAAGGAGCGGCCGACGCTTGACGACACGTCCAATTCAAGCAGGTCGATGCCGCAGATGGCCGGAAACAGCCCCGTCGCCAGCGCGGGCGTCTCGTTGATGTGCGCTATCTCGAGCAGGTACAGGGCCTCGCCCACCGCCAGGAATTCAAACACCACCACTCCCTGAAACCCGCCCGCGAGACGCATGGCCGTGCGAACCTGTTCCCTCAACCTCGCGCGCAGCGGACCCGCCACGCGCACCGGCGCGACGACGGCCCGGTCGAACAGATGGTCGCGCCCCGCGGGCACGTTACTCAGCACCGCGATGGTCCCCCAACGGCCGGCCCCGCTGTGGCATACCACCCGGTATTCCGTCCCCGCCAGGTACGGCTCCACCAACACCCGCCCATTGGATGCCGCACGCGACGCCCGGACAAACGCCAGCGACGCGTCGTCCATATCGCGCACGATCAGAGCACCGCACCCGCCGGAGCCGTCCACCGGCTTCACCACCCCGGGCAGCCCCAGCCGTTCCAGGATCTGCTGCGCGCCCGCTAGCGTGTCCGCGACGCCGTAGCGCGGGTTCATCTCCGTATCCTTCGCGAGAACGGCGCGCAAGGCCTCCTTGTTGCGCAGCAGCCGGGCTGCCCGCTCCGAGAAACAGGGCAGGCCCAGGTTGTGCGCGGCCGCCGCGACCAGCTCCGCGTGTGCTTCGTCCGCGCTGTAGATGCCATCCACCCCCGCCCCACGGGCCGCCTCGGTCAGGGCTTCCGGATCACCGCCTGCATCGGGGTACACCACCGGCTCAAGACCGGCCTGCCGTGCCGCCGCCAACGCGCCGGCCGTGCGGATTTCGCTGCCAACAAGAAGAATGCGTGTTTTCAAGGGTGGTCTCGCTCCCCGGACGGGCACAGCAGTCTCCCCGAAAAAGCGCTGAAACCGCCGTCAGGGAGGCCCGCGGTGTCTAATCCCCTCACCGGGCCGCGTTCACATCGCGGAAACGCACGACCCGGTTCCACTCATCGAAATTACGATACCGCTTCATCCCCGCGCCCTGCAAGAACACGAATCCGGACCACGCCGGATGGTGAGAACCCGTGCCGCATCGCTTCCCGTGTAGCGCAGGCGTCTCGCCTGCATTCTTATCTTCTCGGGGCGATCCGGATGCAGGCGAGACGCCTGCGCTACAAGACAAGAATGTCCCCGCGAAGACGGTCCGGAGAAGAAGGCGAAGAACGGGGACATGTTCCAANNGCGACAACGTGTCCCCGTTCGAACAGGGATAGGGGGGATTCGCCCGATCCACGGGTTTCATCCGCGGCTACTCATCAAACTCGCCCCCTGCGGAGTCGTTAAAGGCCGGGGCGTCCATCCCGTCCACCTCGTCCACGCGATGTTCGCGCGCCCGGCCGGTGAAGCCCGGCCCATCGCACGGATCAGAACGCAGCCTCCAGTGCGCATACACGCCCAGCGCCCAGATCGCATAGACGGTCAGCAGCGGGTAGTAGTTGGTACAGGTCTCGACCAGAAACTTGAAACCGGGAGAGCGGCCCGTGATGGGCGCCGGCACCATCAGGGCCACCAGCAGCAGGGAGGCATTCACGTAGCGCATTCGCCGGATGAGGTAATACGCGGGCAACAGCCCCACCGCGTATTCGCCGACCATGAGGCGCGGCGTCAGCATCAGGTAGACCAGGCAGGCGAACACGACCAGCAACAGGTTTCGTTCCCGCGGCTCCGCGCTCGGATAGCGTCGCATGGTCACCCACGTGATGCCGCAGACCGTCAGCGCGAGCGCCGCAAACGTCAGCACCGGCAGCGCGTGCGGGACGGATAACGAGAGCTTCCCGCCCAGGTTGGTGAGCAGGGTCTTGATCAGCGGCCACGTGGCCGGCGCGCCGGCGAAATTCTCCACCGGCCCGGCTTCGACGGGAACCAGCCCCTGGATCTCGCCGATGTTCTTGAGAAACTCGGGCATCAACTCGGGATACAGCACGTACGACGCCCCGTGAAGAAGCACGAAGGCCGCGCTCCCCGCCGCGCACCACCCCCATTTCTTTCGCCCCTCCACCAGCAGTAACAGGACGAGAAAGAACCCCGGCGTATACTTGAAAATCGAAGCGCCTGCCGTAAGAACGATAAACCACCCCAGCCGCCCGCGGACGTACGCGTACAACCCGAGCCACAGCACCGTCTGGGCCAGGAACGAGATGTTCCCCGCGTGAATGTCCCAGTAGATCGCGTAATTGAACCCGATCAGACACACGAACAGAAACACGTTGTCGACGCCGCTCCCCAGAAACTTGCGTTGCCACAGCCAGAGACACAGCACCAGCGCCGCGCATTTCAGCGCCAAAAAACACCGGTACGACGTTTCATAACCGGCAAGCGCAAACGGACGCAGCAGGTTCAGCGACAGCGGCGGATAGGCGTACGGCAGGACGAATCGGCCCCCGGCCAGTTCATGCGTGACTTCGGAGTCGTAGGGGTTCTGCCCCTGGCTGAAGGCGAGCGCCGCGTAATAATAGGGCTGGAAATTGACCTGAAACCGGTCCGTCTGGACCGCGATCTTGACCGCAACGGCAATCGTGTACACGGCAAGAAGCGCCGTCACCGCTCGCGCGGCGCGCCGCCTCCACACCCCTCGTTGACCGCTGGAGTACTCCGCCTCTTCCATGCCTGCCGAATTCCAGAGAGCACGCCGGCCGCCCGCGCGGCGCGCCTCGCGTCTTCCCGGCGGCTATCCGGACTTGCGCTCCACAAACGCCAGAATCCGTGCCACCGAATCCAGATTGTCCAGATTCACCTCCGTCGGGCGGAAGGTGATCCCGGCCTCCGATTCCACGTACGAGATCAGCGACACCATGCAGAAGGAGTCCAGAAGCCCGTCGGAAAACAGCACGGTATTGTCGTCCACTTCGCCTTTCTCAAGGCCGAACGTGGAGAGAATATAGTCGATAAGAGCGTCTCGGACAAGCGTCATTCGTCTTCCCTTCCGCGGTGTTCCTTCCGGCGCGCCCTCCCCTCGGAAAGCATCCGCGATGGCGCGTCCGGCAGTTTCATTTCCGATCATTGCGCAGGCACGTCTCGATGACAGCGCGCCGGTCGACCTTTCCCGTGCCTGCAATGGGCATGGCCCCCTCCCACACATGGATTTTCTGAGGAACCATGAAGGTCGGCATGTTCTGGCGGCAATATTGCGTCAGCTCGGCCAGATTCACGCCATGCCGTTCCGCCGAAACGGCAATGTGAACCACCTGCCCCAGCATGTCGTCTTCTACTCCGAAGGCCACGACATGGTTCGCCAGACCGCTGCGCTGCACGATGTCCTCCACCTCGGTCGGGCTCACACGGTATCCGCTGCACTTGATCACCGAATCGGCGCGCTCGACAAACCACAGAAAGCCCTCGTCGTCAATACGCACGATGTCGCCGCTGTAATGGACAATCTCGTCGCCGATGAGCGGCCGAAGCGCCGCGCAGGTCCGGAAACTCTTCGCCGTGGTGTCCGGATCGCCCCAGTACCCTTTGGTGACCAGCGTGCCGCGGTGAACGAGTTCCCCCTGTTCGCCGGGGCCGCAGAGCCCCGTTGCGGGATCGACGATGAACACGTCCACATTGCGGCAGGGCCGCCCCAGCGAGCCCATCTTGTCGTGGAACCGTTCGGGGGGCAGCACCGTCGAGCGAAACGCTTCCGTGAGCCCGTAGGTCAGGTAGATGTCCACCCCCGCCAGGACCCGGGGCAGGGCCTCAAGCGTCGGGAGCGGGATCTTCCCGCCGGAACTGGTGATGTACCGGAGCGACGGCATCCGGGCCGGTTCCTGCTGGAGATAAGCCACGATCTCGATCCAACTGACGGGGAACGCCGCCATGCCGGTCACCTGTTGCGCGTTGATCGTCGCGACAATCTCCGAAGGAATCGCCACGGGCTGCAATACGAGCGCGCCGCCCCGGAGAAACATGGTCGTGACCTGAAGCAGCCCCCACGGCGCGCTCAGCGACACCAGGCCGAGGATGCGGTCCTCGGCGCTGTTGTGCAGGTAGTCCGCCACGCGGTGGGTCCCGTCAAGCAGGTTCAGGTGGGTCGTCATCACCCCCTTCGGCATGCCCGTCGAGCCGGAGGTGTAGTGCAGCGAAGCCAGGTCCGCATCGACCGGCCGGTTCGCGGGCGCCTCGCCGCGCCGGGGCAGCTCGTCCCAGCCCGTCGCGTTCGCGAGGCCCTCCGGCCGGCCCAGCACAACGAGCTCCCTGACCGCGCGGAGCGCCCCCGCCTTTTCGGCCAGCATCGCCCGCCGGCGATCGGTGAAAAGGAGCTTCACCTGGCAATCGTGCAGGATGTGCTCCAACTGCGGCACGCTGCGCTGGTAGCTCACGTTAACGACAATCGCCCCGATCCGCGCCACGGCAAACGTCACGACGACTTCTTCGATGCTCTTGTGCAGATGGACCGCCACGCGGTCCCCGCGCCGGATACCGCGCTCATGCAGCCAGGCGGCGAGGGCCTCCGCCCGGCACGCCAGCTCCCCATACGTGAGCTCCGCGTCTCCCAGCACCAGCGCGACCCTGTCGGCACGGTCGGGAAGGTTCTTTTCGAGCAGATCGTACAGCGTATAGAGAACCATGACCTGTCACCCTCCGCCGGTAGGCGTGCCGCGTTTCGTGCCGGCCCCGGCGTGCCTCACGCCATCTGCCTTCACGCGGGAAGATGCAGAAAGACGAGCCGCGCCAGGATCCGAAACGCATCGTACACGGGAAACTGGTATTCGATGATCAGAAACGCCGTGCTGGGCACCACAAACATCATTGTAATCGGGATGCTGGCATAGCGCCAGGGCGCGCGCTCCATGAAACGCCACCGCTTCGCCCGTTTAATCCGGGTCCACGTCATATAGGCGGCCACGCCGGCCGCCTGATACAAGCCCCAGCCCACGCGTGTGAGCGTGCCCGAGTGCCACAGCCCCATGACCAGAAACGATGCGACCGTCGCCAGGTAGGGGTTGCGCGTCAGCCCGATGACCGGCATGTACACGTACGTTTGACACCAGCCCGACAGCGTCATGTGCCACCGCTTCCAGAAATTGCTGATGTTCGGGGCGACAATGGGGAAATTGAAGTTCTCCATGATCCGGATGCCATACAGCCGGCTGATGCCGATCGCGATGTCCGAGTACGCGCTGAAATCCATGTAATAGATGAGAAACATCACGGCAAGATAGGCCCAGACCTTCCAGGTGGGCAGCACGTCGAGCCGCAGCACGAACGACGCCGGCGTCACATCCCGGAGCAGCGGCCTGAGAAGCATTTCGGCGATCACAAGTTTCTTAATGAGACCGTGAATGACGCGCGTGAGCCCTTCCACCGTCGACTGCACCTGCCAGAAGGTCTCGCGGTTCTCGATGAAATGGTCAAACCGCTCGATGGGACCTGCCGTAAAGGTCGGAAACAAGAACGTGTAACAGAAAAAATCCGGCAATGACCGGTGCTGAATGTTGCCCCGGGCCGTCTCGACCGCATAGTGGATGAACTTGAACGTGAATTAACTGATGCCCAGCGGAATGATGAGTTGTTTTTCCGTGGGACCGGGCGAAAACGCCTGCACAAGGGGCGGAATGTACTTGAAATACGCCAGGTAGCCAAGGATGGCCAGGATTAGGAAGATCAGCAGCCGGTTTTTCGCGCCGTCCCCGCCCGCGGCCCGCGGCGCCAGATAGTAGAAAGCCACCGTCCACCCCGCCAGGGCCAGCACGCTGAACGGCGCCAGGGTGGCCAGGTATCCCATCGAGGCGAGCGCCAGAAAACCCGTGCGAAAACGAAGCGGCAGCAGCCAGAACACGACAGCCGATGCCAACACGGCGAGCCAGAAGGTGCCGGATTGTATCATCGCCTAAAACGCCTGGTACCGGAAGATCCGCGCGCCCGACTCCAGCCCCACGAGTCGTGCGACGGCGAGAAACAGCAGCGTGCCAAGCACCAGGGCCTGCAACGTGATGCCGAGCAGACGGGGAAACCCCATCGTCATCCCTCCTTCCCGGTGTGCGGATTCTTGATGAGCGCCGTCAGGTGAGCCGCGAGCACATGCGTGTACCGCTTCGCGGCGTCCGTATCCCAGATGTGGCTCGTATCGATGAATTCACCGGGCGCGAGTTCCGCTTCGGCGGTCATGTCCAGGTACGGCACGCCCCACGTTTCCGCATGGGCTCGCACATCCTTCTCGTACATCGTGAGCGCTTCTCTGCACTCCGGCGAGTCCCGCATGATGCGGTCAGCGCGCGGGTTCCTCACGGACTCCAGTAACACCACCTGGATGCCGCCCGCTTCCCGCAGACATGCGATCGTGCGCCCCATCACCTCGAAGTTGCGCGGCCCGTTCTCCGCGTACCCCCCGATCCGCTGACGCAGCGACGCTTCGGCCATCGCCCATTCGTCTTCGGAGAGGACCCTCCACGTCCGGGCCTGATGCAGGTCGGGAACTACCGGGCCCTTCACCAGATTCAGCACCGCCCACGGCCGCGCCGAGAAGAAACCGTGGTGATCCAGAAAGAAGTTCCCGGTGCGCCTCGGCAACGCGATGCCCGCCCGATGCGCTTCTTCGTCGAACGCGCCGGCATCGAGGGCCAGGCGCGGCTGCCGCACCAGATCCTCGAAGAACCCCTGCGGAAGCGCCATCTTCCCCGGCGACACCTCCAGAACCACCACTCCCTGAACCCGGCCGGCAATCCGGTCCGCGATGGCCGAGGCTTCCCAATGCGTGAGGCCCGCGGCGGTCAAGGGAAGAACGCGGAAGTTCTGACCGAGTTCCTCGGTCATCAGACCCGCCAGGTACTCTGCGCCGGCGATGGATTCCCGCAATGCGGACGCCCCGATCAGCGCAATTGCCGGTTCCGGAGACTCGATCCGCGCCGCCTGCAGCACCGTGCACGTCAGGTAGGCGTAGTCGTCTTTCCAGTCCGCCATGAAATAGCCGCAACCCGCCCCGGCCAGCAGGTCTTGCGTAAGCAGGGCGACACAGCAAAGGAACAGGACGACGGCGACCAGCAACGCGCCCAGGAGAGCGGGCAAAGAAGGATGAAACGCGCCTGCGGCCAAATCGCTCAGCCAACGGCGCGACGGTCTGCTTACCTCAGCCTCAGTGGATGTCAAGCGGCTTTCCCCGGCAGACAAGGATCAACTTCAACAATAACCTCCAATAATCTTGGACCAAGGATAGCAAAGCGCCCTTCAGAAAGACAATGCGCGACAGCGGTCTGGCAGTTTCGACCCCTGCTCCGCTACGCTCAACCATTGGCGGGCGCTGCGGTCTCCGGAACCTCGTTCAAACCCTGGCCACGCGCAAGCGCGACGCTCTGGATGACGGACGCGTCCGCGAACGCTATGATAGTGACCCGGAGGAGGTCGAAACATGAATTACCCGGGAAGAAGCACCATACCCCGTATCATCAGCATCCTGTCAGCGGTTTCGCTTGTCGCGAGCGGTATCGCCTGTCAATCGCTCGCGCCCTTGTCCGCGCCGGCGCCCGACGTCTATCTCGTCCGGCAGACCGAAGAGCCGCTCGTCATCGACGGCCGGCTCGACGAACCCGCCTGGCAGCGGGCCAGCGTCATCAGCCGGTTCTTCGTCTTCAGCCCGGCCAACGCCCCGGCCACGTCCCCGACGCTCGTCCGGATGCTGTGGGACAGCGAATTCCTCTACCTCGCCTATGAGTGCGAGGACAAGGATATCTGGTCTTTTTCGGATCAGCCCGACGATTCGCTGTGGGACGGCGACGTCGCCGAGTTCTTTGTGAAACCGTTCCGCGACCAGACGCTTTACTACGAGTTTGTTATCGCGCCCAACGGCGCCCTGTATGACGCGTGCTACCCGAGCCGAGGCGCGGGCGGCGCCCACCGGTTCAAATCCTGGAGCTCGGACGCCCGCATCGCCACCACCATCAACGGCACCGGGCAGGAACACCGGGACGACGATCTCGGCTACATCGTGGAAGCCGCGATCCCCTGGGCCGCCTTTCGTGATGCCGGGAAACCCGCCATCGGCACGGAATGGACCTTCGGCGCGTTCCGATACGATTACTCGAAGCTGTTCGAGGACCCGCTGCTGCTCAAGTCCTTCCCGGGAGACGCGCCCCACGGGTTCCACTCCTATGAAGGGTACGGGGAAATGCGCTTCGTGTCGCGCTAGAATGCCGAGGTTCACAACCACGTCAGGGGAGACCCATGCCAAAAGACTTCATTCTCGCGCTGGATCAGGGCACCACGTCGTCGCGGGCCATCCTGTTCGACCGCGAAGGCGTCATTCACGCCTCATGTAACGAGGAATTCCCACAGATCTATCCCCAGCCCGGGTGGGTGGAACACGATCCCGAGGCCATCTGGCGCACGCAGTGCGCCACCGCCAGCAAGGCGATGCATGACACCGGAGTCACCCCCGCCGATGTCGCCGCGATCGGCATCACCAACCNNCCAACCAACGCGAGACGACCATCGTGTGGGAGCGGGCGAGCGGCCGGCCGGTACACAACGCCATCGTGTGGCAATGCCGGCGCACCGCGGACCTCTGCGAACAGCTCGACGCCGAGGGCCTCACCGGCCTCTTTCGCGAGCGCACCGGCCTCGTGCTCGACGCTTACTTCTCCGGCACCAAGGTCAAATGGCTGCTCGAGCACGTTCCCGGCGCGCGCGCGCGTGCCGCCCGAGGCGAACTCTGTTTCGGCACCATCGATGCCTGGCTGCTCTACAAACTCACCGGCCGCCATGCCACCGACCCCAGCAACGCGTCCCGCACCCTCCTCTACAACATCTTCGAACATCGCTGGGACGACGAGCTCCTCCGCCACCTCGACGTGCCTCGCGAAATCCTCCCGGTAGTGAAGCCTTCGAGCGGCGTATTTGGCGAAACCTCCGCGTTCGGCGGCGCCATCCCCGTGGGCGGCATCTGCGGCGACCAGCAAAGCGCGCTCTTTGGCCAGACCGCGTTCGGCCGCCTCGAAAGCAAAAATACGTACGGCACCGGGTGCTTTCTCCTCGCGAATACCGGCACGACCCCCGTGAAATCAAACCACGGACTCATCACAACCATCGCATGGGATCTCGGCCAGGGCGTGCACTACGCGCTCGAAGGAAGCATCTTCATCGCCGGCGCCGTCATCCAGTGGATCCGCGACGAACTGCATCTGATCACCCGCGCCGCCGAAAGCGAATTCGTCGCCGCCGAGGTCGAAAACACCGGCGGCGTCTATGTCGTGCCCGCATTTGTCGGGCTCGGCGCACCCCATTGGGACATGCACGCGCGCGGCATCATCGTAGGGCTCACGCGCGGCACCAACCGCGCACACATCGTGCGCGCCGCGCTCGAATCGATGTCATTTCAAACCCACGACATTATCCGCAGCATGGAATCCGACACCGGCGCAGCGATACCCCTCTTGAAAGTCGACGGCGGCGCCGCGGCCAACAACCTCCTCATGCAACACCAGGCCGATGTCCTGGGCGTTCCCGTCGTTCGCGGGCAAATTACTGATACAACAGCACTTGGAGCCGCATTTCTCGCGGGGCTCGCCGTCGGATTCTGGCCAAATCAGGATGCCTTACGCGGGATTTGGAGGGAAGAACGCACATTTACCCCCCAGTGGAGCCCATCCCAGCGCCGGGAGGCCCTAAGTGGTTGGAACCACTCGATTAAGATGGCCAGACTGCGATAAACAGAACGCGTGTAAACAGTTAATTCACAGGTGGTTGCGTTCTTTTGCCTTGCCGTGGTACAATTCAGTTGGTCAGCGCCACATGTGGCGTTTCTCCTTCCGCGGAGGCCCACGGAACTTGGTTCCTGGGCCTCTAAAATAACTTGTGGCGGGTTGATCGTGGCTCCCCGGCACGAGTTCAGGCATAAGAGGCCGGCACTGAACGTGTCGGCCTCTCTTTTTGCGCATGAAGCCTGGTTCCGCGACTGCGTCGTTCACGGAATCGTTTTGCGAATCACGATGACCGCGGACAGGGGCGAGCGCATGGCCGGCGTTCTGATGCGGTTTTCCGTCGCGCGCTAGATGCGCCGGTAGACCATTCCGGGGATGGTTTGCTTCCGATCGGTGAGCACAGCGCCGAGGATGCGCCCCTTCGCGCTGCGCAGCACATCCAGCGCGCGGTTGACCACCTCGCGGCGCGTCTCGTCGGCTTTGACCACAACCACCACGCCGTCCGCGTAGCGGGCAGCGTTGATCGCATCGCCCGAACTGCGCACCGGGGAAGTGTGCAGCACAATGCGGTCGAAACGCTGGCGCAGCTCCGACAACACGGCCTGCATTCCGCGGGATTCCCAGAGGTAGCCGGGGCATTCCGCATTCCCCCGGGACAGAACATACAGGTCGTCGTCCTGACCGAGCGTTTCCTCGAGGTCAGCCTGGCCCGCCACCAGGTCGGTCAGGCCCTTCGGCGGCGCGCCTTCGGCCCGGTGCGGCGCGAAGTCAATGTAGAGCACCCGCCATTCGGGATTTTCGGCGCGCGCTTTCGCCAGCGCGGCGGCCACCGGCCCCGCCTGCTCGCCCGATACGGCGCTTGTCACCTCGATCAGCTGGTTCGGGGCGCCCGCCTGAACGGCATCGATCATCGTGCTGAGACGCTGGGCCTCCCCCATATCCAGAGGCTGGTGGCGCCCCGCCCGGAAAAACGACGCGAGCGGAGGCACCTTCAGATAATACTCCACGTCCTCGGGCGTCTTCAGCCCGTGATCCAGATACTCCAGGAAAAACGCCAGCGCAATCCCGCCGACGACGCCCACCACCAGCGCAATGAGCAGGTTCACCAGCTTGCGCGGGCTGACCGGGTTCACCGCCACCGCCGGGTTTTCAACCACGCGAATGCTCGAGATCTGCTTGTCCCTCATCGCATCCGCAACAATCGCTTCCTCGCGCTTCTCCGTGTAGTACACCAGCGTGTCGGCGGTGGTATCGACGACGCGCCGCAGGTCTTCCAGCTCCCCTTCGAGCTTGTTCAATTCCTCGATGCGCCGCTGCAGGTCCGTGATCTTCGCCTGGGTGGTGGCCCGCGTCGCCTCAATGGCTTCCGACAGCCGGTCCGCGGCCCGGTCGATCTCGTTGAGTATGGCCACCACCTGCGGATGTTTCGGCCCCAGGTTTTCGGTGATGCGGTTGCGCTCGAGGAGAAGCTCCAGCAGCCGGAGCTGAAGCTCGGTCACCACCGTATTCTCGGTCTTCCCCGACAAGGTGGCGATCAGCGCCTGGTCGGTCTTCCCCGCGGCGGCCTGCTGCGCCGCCTCCTGGCTTTCGGTCAGTTGCAGCAGCAGTTTGCGCGCTTCGGTGTACTGGCTGAGCAACAGCTCTTTCTCGGCCTCCAGCGATACCACCTGGTGCTCGCCGCGGAACGCTTCAAGGTGCTGCTGCGCCTCCGCCAGTTCCCGGGTCACCCGCGCCACCTGCTCTTCAAAAAACGCCGCGCTGCCGGGCTGATCAAACACGGTAACGTGTTTCTGCCGGTACGCCTCGAGCAACGCCACCAGAACGTCGCGCGCCAGTTCTGCGTCGCCCAGCCGACACCGGATTTCGAGCACGTACTTCTTGTCGTCGGCCTTGACCTCGAGGGCCTCCTCAAGGGCGTCGATCGCCCGTTGCCGGGGATCCGGACGCTGCTTCAAGCGCAGCGCGTACTCAAGTTCGCGGATGCCGCGCAGCGTCAGCTGCACGGGGCCCGTTCCACGCTGCATCGCACTGCCCAGGTCAAGCTGGTCCACCACGTTCGCGAGCACGTCATTCGCGTAGATCAGGTCGATCTCCGAATACACGTCCTCCCGCGAAAGCTGCATCATCAGCGTTCCCGCCTCCGTATGCACCACCGTCGGGTCCGGCTGCGACGTCGTCCGCCCGCGGATCAGGCGCACCTTCGCCACCGATTCATAGGTGGGCGGCCACACATAGTTGCCCGCAAGCACCACGCCGAACACCACCGCGATAAAGACCAGGATGAACGCCTTGCGCTTAAACAGCACCGTCAAGACGTCTCTGAGGAATATCTGCCGCTGGTCCATCTCACGCTCCCCTTGCAGTTCCCGCAGCGCCAGACGCGTTACGGGGCGACCACGATGCCGCCGGCCTGAAACGGCGTGACAACCGCCGTGGCCCCAATGTTGCGCGACTTGGAATTCACCTGTTGTTCGTTCATGTAATACGTGCCGCTGACCCCGAGGGTGTTGTCGAACGGCACGATCTGGTCGATGTACCGTTCCACGAAGATGTTCGCGCGCACCACCAGCTTCTCCGGCACGAAAACGACATCAAACGGCTTCAATGGAATGTCGTTCTCCGTGTACCCCTTGCTCATGGCCGCGCGCAGGTTCGTCTTGAAGACATACGGTTTCCCGTCGGGGTTGCGGCGTATCACGATCACGCTGTTCAGGCGCCCGCTGTTGGCGGGACCCCGCGCCATGATCAGCGCCTGCAGCGCCGTCGGGCAACTGTCGAGCGGGTAGACCCCGGGGATGCCGACTTCGCCCCCCACGTAGATCCGCGCGCCTGTCGCCTGGACCACATCCACGGAGATATCCACCGGGTTGTGAATCAGACCCTTGCAGGCCTCTTTGAGCATGGAACGAAGCTCGTCCACGCCGTATCCCGCCGCCTGAATCTCATACTCTATCCGGGGCACCGAGATCCGCCCGTCCGGACGCACCTTCGCCACCGTGTTCATGCCCGAAAGCACCGTGTTGATGTTGGGAAACACGACCAGGCCCACCGTGGGCGGATTCTTGAGCACCTTCGCCGCTTCGACCGCTATCGCCTTCGACGCTTCGGCCACGGTCAGCCCCGAGATCTTCACTTCCCGCTCGAGCATGGGCAGGCTGATCGCCCCGTTGGGCCGGACCGTCACGTCGCGGCTGATGCTCTCGAGACGGTCGACGTTCGCAAAATCAACGTTGACGCTGATCTGCGGATCGCCCTGGATGATGCCGGTCTGCTCGTAGAGGGCCGTAAGCCGGTCTTCCAACTGTTTGGTGGTGAGGCCCGCGGCCTGCACGTCCCCGAGTTCCGTCGCGCTGATCTTGCCGTCCGGCCGCACCGTGCGGTTCATGTTCAACGGCCAGTTGCTCAAAAACGAGATCCCCAGCACGTCTCCGTAATCGATCACATACGCCCCCGGCTCCGTCGTGTCCGACGACAAGCGCACTTCCATATTGTCGCCGACTTCGATCTTGTAGTCCCAGGGCGCCTCGCTTTCCTGAATGTTGCGGACGTTAAAGATGAATTGAACCTGGTCGCCCACCTGCAGCAGGTAGGGTTCCGCTTCCCCTGCCGTCATCTGCTCGACCTCTTCCGGGGTCAGTTCGCGGGTCTCGCCCTTCGGGTCGATCACCCGGATGCCGGAGGACGTCTGGCACCCCAGCGCCGCCGCCAGGAATACAACGGCCACCACGCCGCCCATGCTCCTCAGTACCGCGAATCTCATGAATCTCAGCCTCCCCAGCCCGCGCTGGCCGCGTTGCGGTGCTCCGATTCCCGGCCCGCCCCGTCCGCCTGGCCGCTGCGTCCCGACAGCGGCGACAGGGTGGTCGGTTCTGGTTTCTCTCCGGCATACAATTTCCGCCCCGCCTCCAGACTCTCCCGCTGCAACGCGGGATTGTCAAAACGGATCCGTCCGGCCTGGCTCTCCTGGATGGACATCGGGATCGGCGCGGGCATCAGGTCCGTCTCGTTCAACACCTGCAGCGCATACGGACCCGCATGATGCAGCGCTTCCCGCTGGATGCCCGCCGCCCGCGCGCCCAGCTCGTCCAGCGCCGAAAGCACCGTCGCCCGCGCAACAATCGCGTCCGCTTCGACCCGCACGACAAAATCCGGGTCCACGCTCAGTCCTTCGATCGTGATCCGGTACCGCTCCCCGGGATTGCTCAGATAATTGGGCGCGGACGGCTTCAACACCTCCGCCGTGATCTTCGCGAGGTACTCCACGGTTTCGAAGCGGCCGGCCGTCTCGCTGGACTCGTCGCGCGTCCGGGTGCGGGCCGTGTCGCCGACGTTCCGGCTGCGGGTGGCAATGCCGATCTCGATTTCCCGGTGCCGCTGTTCAAGCAGCAGCAGGTGCCGTTCATCCAGGCGGAACCCGTGGTGCCGGACGGCTTCCTGTCCGCCGGCCCATCCCGCCGCCAGCACGCAGAGCACGCCAACGGCCATCACGGCCGGGCGGCGTCCCCGGGGGACGCGCAGGGCCGCGCTGCCGCTTTTGCATGATGCTCGCCCGGTACCGGTCATCGCTCCCACTCGTTGCCCTGTCCGCAGGGCTGCCCTTCCAGTATAGCTGCCCGCATTGCACTGGAATGCGCGCATCCGTAACCACCTCACGCCGGCAGGTCGTCGTATCCCCCCGCCGCTATCCAGTCTATCGTCTTCTTGAGGCCGTCTTCGAGTTCCACCGCGGGACGCCACCCCAGAAGCTTGTTCGCCTTGGTGACATCGGCCAGCACGCGCTCGATCTCGCTCTTCGCCGGCCGAATCGCCTTGTCATCCTGCGAAATGACCACGTCGCGCTGCATCAGCTTCGCAATAAGCAGGGCCAGTTCGGCGATCGTGACCGCCCGCGTCGACCCGAAATTCACCACCTCGCCCATCACGCTGTCGTTTTTCGCCATCAACAGGTACGCGTCCACGATGTCGTCCACATACGTGAAGTTGCGCGTGGGCGTCAGACTGCCGAGTTTCAGTTCGCTCCCCTTCAAGAGTTGCAGAATGATGGTCGGAATGATGAGAAACCGGCCTATCCGGGGACCGTACACGTTGAAGATGCGTATGATCGTCACGGGCAGCCCGTATGACAGGTGAAAGCTCTCCACGACATTGTCCGCCGCCAGCTTCGACGCGGTGTAGGGGTTGTACGCCCGCACGGGATGCGTCTCGCTGATCGGGGTGTCGCCGGCCGTGGTTCCGTATACGCCCGCCGACGATGTGTGCACCAGACGCCGCACGTTTTCGTGGCGCGCGGCATTGCACACGTTCAATGTCCCGCTCACGTTCGTAATCACGGTCTCGTCCGGGTTCGAATACGAATACACCACGCTCGTGATCGCGGCCAGATGAAACACCGTGTCCATCCCAATGGTCGCGTCGCGCACAAACGCGCCGTCGCGGATGTTGCCCCCGACGATCTCGAGGCCCTTGCGCAGGTCCTCCGGAATGGCGGCCAGATGCCCGATGCTGCCCCGCATATTGCCGTGGACCATCGCGCGCACATCGGCGCCCGACAGGAGCAGCCGTTCACAGAGATGGCTGCCGATAAACCCCGCGGCCCCCGTGATGAGGACTTTTCTGCCCTGCCAGTCCATACCTGTTCCTCTTTCCCAGCCGAGCGTGCCCCGTGCGAGCGCGGCACGTTCGGTCTCTGCTTCCAGTCTACCCTGCGAGCAGCGATTCGAACAGCCGCTCGTATTCCGCCACGACGTGGTCCCAGTTGTACTGGGTCCGCACCCGCTCAACCGCGTGTTGCCGGAACCGGCTCACGTCGTCCGGGTGGTCGACCAGCCACTGCATCTTGGCGCGGCAGTCGTCCACATCTTTGCTCTTGAACTGCACTCCCGCCTCCGCCACGGCCTCGACGTTGTAGGCGATGTCGCTCACCAACACGCAGTTCCCCGCGCCCATGGCCTCGAGAATCGCCGGATGCGTGCCGCCGACTTCCATCGCGTTCACGTACACATAGGCGTTGGCCCGAAGCGCCCGGTAAATGTCGCCGTACAGCGCCCCCGGGAAGATGATCCGTTTGTCGTTCGTGCGCGTCAGACGGCGGATGTACTCGTCGGCAAAGGGCGCGCTGCCCACCACCATCAGGTGCATGTCGGTATCGACCTGCTCGAACGCCTCGACCACCAGATGCGCGTTGTTTTCAGGTTCCAGCCGGCTCACGTACAAGAAATACCGCTCCGGCTCGATCCCGAATTCCTCCAGTTTATCCCACCCGGCGCCGCGCTCCACCAGGTCCGCCCCATACGCCACAAAATCGCTGTCGCAGCCGAACCGCTCCCGGTAATACTCCTGGATCACATGCGAATCCGACACGAGCCGGTGCGGAAACCGCGCCGCCAGATGCTCCGACAGGCGGTAGAACGTCTTGCCGCCCCAGCCCCATTTCACGCGTTCCCATTCCAGCCCGTCGGGATTCATGACCACCTTCGTCCCGCGCAGGCGCGGTATCCAGGCAAAACAACTGGTGGCGCAGTTGCAGTACAACGCGACGTCCGCGCAATGAGACAGCACGTGAAGCGTCGACAGAAACGCATGCGAAAGCGTGTCAAGGGCCCGGGTATGAATCGACGGCAGCGTGACCAGATGCACTCCCCGGTATTTTCTCATCGGCTCGGGATAGTTGAAACGGCGGCAATAGACACACACCTCGTGTCCCCGCTCCGCAAGCCGAACACTCAGCTCTTGAGCGAACGTCTCAAACCCCCCGTAATTCGCTGGAATGCCGCGGGTTCCCAGGATTGCGATACGCATAAAGGTGTTGCTTGCCCCCAATGAACACTGTACGCCCAACTTCGGCCCGGGGCGAGCCTGCTGCCATGGCGCTAAAGTAAGAATACCATAAGCGCGGCGCAATATGTCAATTAAATCCCCGCGTGGCGCTCAAGTCTATTCACTATATTGATTTAGATAACACGAGACCGTGGCTGGCCACCCCGGCGGCCCGGGTTTGTTCGCCCAGGGCGCCTCTTCATGCCCGCCCAATGCGGCGACGAAGCCCCGGAGGGCGCAGGCAGTGCGTCGGCGAGGGACTGCCCTCACCGCGCCGGCCTCGCCCCTTCGTCGCCGCGCGCTCCGTCCGGAATCAGGCCCCGGAGCCTTCCTCGCCTTTCTGCCGGTCGCGCCGAACAGCCCAGACCGTCCCGCTGATGAAATAGAGCAAGGTGGGCCAGATGAGAACGCTCTTCATCGTCGCGATGCTCGCTTCGAAACCGCTCGCGCCCTGCCGGTAGACCCAGATTGGCAGGATCAGGCATGCCGCCAGCGACAGCAAGGCCACGACGCGAGCCACCCACAAGACCATATCCGTCTGCTCCGGCTCTTTCGCGGCCTTGGGTTGGCGGACGCGTTTCGCGCTCGTGTCGAGCATCTCCGCCGTTTTGATCCCGTCGTCTTCGGGCAAGGTCTCGCGCGCGCCGAACAGGGCCGCGAGAATCGTGTAGAGAATCGCCGTCAGGAACCAGATCGGAAGGAAGAGGAAAAACAGATGCAGGGTGCCGGACCGCTCGAGCCACAGGGCCGCCGCGATCGCTACGCCCCAACTGATGAGCGCCGGCCAGCTCACGAAGAGCCGTTTGCGCGACACCCAGTACCGCGTGAACCCGATCCGCGGGAAAATCCAGTGTTCCACAAACACAATCGCCCCAACGGGCACCAGCAGCAGCCCGTACAGCCCGACGAAATTCAGCAGCTTCGTAAACACGAACGGGAAACACGCGATGATGGTGGTCGCGGCGCCCGTCAGGAGCGTAACCAGCCAGCGCGGCCACCCCGGCGTCACGCCCTGGAACGCCAGACCGGCCCGGTAGATTGTCGGGTTCGACGTCGTCCATCCCGCGATGATGACGGTCAGAATGCCCGTGACGCCCAGGGCCTGCCACGCGACCTCCCCCGCATCGAGCTCGGCCATGCTGACCTGCATCAGGCGCGCCGTGGCCGCGCCCATCACGCCGGCAAAAATCCACGCCAGGTAGTGCCCGAAAGACATGCCGAAGGCCGAATAGGCCCCATATGACCAGTGCCGCGCGTAACGGAACAGGGCCATGTCCGACAGGCCGCCGTGCATGGCGAGGTTGCAGATCCACGCAAACGCCGTGATTTGCCAGAATGACAGCCCGGGCGAGCCGTCGGGCGTCGAGCCCGTCCAGATGAACTTGCTTGCGGCTTCCCAGAACTGGGCCCAGGTCGAGATGTTCGGAAACCCCGCCTGCATTGCCAGCACCGGAAGCGTCGCCACCGCGCCCCCCATGAACATCAGAAACATCCACGGCGAACACACCGAACCAAACTGGGCCACGCGTTTGAAGCCGAGGATCGCCAGAAGCGTAACCAACGCCCCAACCACCAGCACCACCACGACAAACCCCGCGCTCTCGGGATACCACTTGACCTGCGGCGGAATCCCGAACGGAATGCGCACCGCCGACGCCGAAACCGTGATCATGCACCCCGCCAGGATGCAGAACATAACCGCGTTCAGCACGTTGTAGATGGCCGTCGCCGCCGGACCCGCGATCTTGCGCAGGTACCAGTACAGGGTCAGCCGGGTCTGCGTCGCGATCGGCGCGCACACGAAGGTCCACGTCAACACGGCCAGCAGGTTGCCGAGCGCGAGCCCCAGAAACACGTTCATCGGGCTGGCGCCCCAACTCACGAACGACGCCCCGATGACGAACTCCGTTCCCGCAACGTGTTCGCCGGCCAGCAGGCCCGCAAAATACTTGCCCGGCTGCAGTTTGTCTTCGGTTACGGGTTCGCGGTCAAACTCGTACAGCTTATCGAGACCCGATACCACTCCTGCGTGCTCTTTGCTCGGCATGGCCAAACCATCTCCTTGCTCGTGGCTTCCCCGAAAAACGGCATGGTCTCTCGTGTGGGAATACCGTCACCCCATCAGAACAGGGCCTTCTACGTCCCCCACCCGACACTCGGGATCGCCTCCGAGTGTACTCCTCCGGCCCCGCTATTCACAAATCGCCCCGCCGCGTTCATCCGGCCTTGCCGCGAACCGCCTCCTGCCCGCCCGGGATCTCCTTGCGGGTCCGGGCGCTCAAAAACGCCACGTCCTCGATGTGGAAATCCGAAACCGATTCGACCGATACCTCGCGCTCGAACTCCTGGGCGATGGCGTCGAGGAGGTCCTTGTTCTCGTGGCGCAGCCGGCGCGCGACATCCGGGTGCACCTGCACCAGCACGGATTTCTCCTTCGACCGGCAGAACAGGCTCTGAAGCTGGCGCAGCGCCGTGAACGTCATGGTCGTGACCGAGCGCACCAGCCCGCTCCCCTCGCAGTACGGGCAGGGCTGCGACAAGGCCTTGACCAGGTTGTGTTTGACGCGCTTGCGGGTCATCTCGATCATGCCGAGTTCCGAAATCTCGGACATCGTGGTCTTCGCCCGGTCGCGTTTGAGGCATTCCTGAAGCCGCTTGAGCAGTTCCCGCCGGTTCCGCTCGTACTGCATGTCGATGAAATCGATCACGATGATCCCGCCGAGGTCGCGCAGTCTGACCTGACGGGCGATTTCCTCGGCCGCCTCGAGATTCGTCTGCAGCACGGTCTCTTCCAGGTTCTTGCTGCCCGTGAACCGGCCCGTATTCACATCGATCGCGATGAGCGCCTCGGTCTGATCGATGCAGATGTGCCCGCCGCTCTTCAGATACACCTTCCGGTTCAGGGCCTTATCCACCTCGGACTCCAGCCCCATCTTCTCAAACACGGGCGTCTTGCCCCGGTACAATTTGCACCGTTTCTGGAGGCTGGGCGCGAAACTGTCCAGGAAACTCAAGATCCGGTCGTACTCGATCTCGCTGTCGATGGTCAGGCGGCTCACGTCATTCGTAAACGAATCGCGGATGATCCGCAGGATCGGCCCCATGTCCTCGTGAAGCAGCGAGGGGCCCTTCATCGACTCCATGTTCGCGCATACCTTCTTCCAGAGCCGCGCCAGGTACTCCACGTCCGGCTGGAAATCGGCCTTGCTCTTGCCCTCAGCGGCCGTCCGCATGATCAACCCGAGCCCCTGAGGACGGACGTTGTGCAGGATGCGCTTGAGCCGGTCGCGCTCGCGCTCGCTCTCGATTTTGCGGGAAACGCCGAGGTGGTTCACGGTAGGCATCAGCACGCCATAGCGGCCGGGCAGCGTGATGTAATTCGTGAGCCGCATCCCTTTCGTGCCCAGGCTGTCCTTGCTCACCTGCACCATGATGAACTGGTTTTTCTTGATGATGGTCTCGATCGCCGGCGCCTTGCGCCGCTGCGACTTCTTGCGGGGTTTCGCGGTTCCCTCATCGAACTCGAAATCGCCGGTGCCTTCCACGCCGGCAATGTCGGATACGTACAGAAAACCGTTCTTCTCGAAACCGATGTCGATAAATGCCGCCTGGATGCCGGGAACGATGGAATCCACCCGGCCCTTGTAGATATTGCCCACGAGGCTGCGGTTTTCATGGCGCTCGACCGTGAGCTCGACCAGCCGTTTCTCTTCCAGGAGGGCGATTCGGGTCTCGAGGGGCGCTACATTAATGACAAACTCCTTCATTCTATCTCCGCGTTGTAGGCGGCGTCCGCCGCCTGTCAGGCACGCGCGGGGGGAGTGCCGGAAAACAGCATACCGCTTCGCTCCGTCTCCAGGAGCACGGCGTCGTCCCACGGGATGCCAAAAACCGACGCGATCACCTCCTCGGGCCGGGGGGTGCCGTCCGCGCGAACCTCAAGGTCCATAGTTACTTCTCCGGGGCCCACCTCAAGCCTCGCGACGCTGCGCCGCAAGTCCAGGGTGCGTTCCTGCCCCTTCCGGATCCGAAGCACCGGCCACGAAGCAGCCCGGCGAAAGCGCTCCGCCTGCTCCGGCCTGAAATCGCCGGCCACCCGGTAACGGAGGAGTCTCGCCGTCGCCTTCAGGCTCGAGGCGCCGGGCGGCAGGCGCCGCGCCGACATCGCCCCGATACCCTCGGGCAACTCCGCCGACAACCGGCGCAGGAATTCCCCGCCGGTGATCGGATCCGTCAATTCAAAATCCATATATTCGCATTGACTCGTATGCGCGGGCGCCAGATGCGGCCCGGACTCGACCCGCGGCACGCCCCGCCCACTGCGCGCCACCGGCAGCCCGGCCCGCTCGATCGCTCCGCGAACGAGATCAACGAATTCCCGGAATAGCTTCCCGCGGAGGGCCCGTCCTCGCGTCAAGCGGACACGCAACACGCTCATCCAGGCTCCTCTCCGCCATCCGGTCCACGCTACTTTTCCGCAAACATCCCTTTCCTGACGTTCACACTGAGCATAGTGCCGACACACATCATCGTGGTCAAGTAAAAGGAGCCCCCGTAGCTCAGGAACGGCAACGGCAGCCCCGTAATCGGCATCAGATGGATCGTGATCGCCACGTTCACAAACACGTGAAACGCCAGGATCGCCACGCAGCCCGCCGCGAGCAGATTGCCCGCCGGTTCCCGGCATTCCTCCGACAACACGAGTCCCCGTATCAGGAACCCCGCGAACAGCGCAAGCAGAATGACCCCGCCCACAAAACCGCGCTCCTCCGCCAGAAGCGAAAAGATGAAATCGGTGCGGTATTCGGGCAGGAAGCGCAGGTGGGTCTGCGTGCCCTGGCCTACGCCCTTCCCCCACATCTCCCCGCTGCCCACGGCAATCTTGGTCTGGATGATCTGGTAGCCCTCGCTGTCCGGGGCCTTGGTCGGATCGACGAAAGTCTTCACCCGGTCGCGCTGGTAGGGTTCAAGCTGCATCCACGCCAACGGCACCAGCGACGCCCCCAGCAGGACAATCGCCGCGAGATGCCGTTTCCGGCAGCCCGCCACGAACACCATCACAAAGACCACCGGCACGTACGTGAGCGCCGTGCCCGCGTCCGATTGCGCCGCGATAAGCGCGCTCGGAACCCCCGCGATCGCAAACGCCAGCAAGAGGTACTGAAACTTCCGGATCCGCGGCCCTATCCGCGATAGATACCACGCCAGCATGAAAATGGTGGCGAGTTTCGCGAACTCCGATGGCTGGAACCCGAACGTGCCGACCCGGAACCAGCTGCGGCCGCCCTTCACCGTCAGCCCCACCGCCAACACCGCCAGCAGCGCCAGAATCGCCGCGGCATAGGTCAGCGGCGCCAGCGCCACCAGAAACCGGTAATCGATGCAGACGATGATCAGCGCGAATACGGTGCCGATGCCCAGAAACAGCGCCTGGCGGACAAAATGCGGCGTCGAATCCGCGCCTTCATACCCGTAACTGGCGCTGTACATGTTCGACAGTCCCATGTACGCCAGCGCCCCCACGAGAATCACCAGGATCCAGTCCAGATGCCGCAGATTGCGCCAGTTCACAATCCGAATGTGCGAATCCATCAGGTTCAGATCGCGCGCAATCTGGCTCATGGGCCGTCCTCCGCCCCTTTTGCCAGGCGCAGGTCCGCGGGCAGGTGCGAGTAGAAGTACTCGATGACCTCTTTCGTGATCGGCGCCGCGGCGGAACTTCCGTGAAGGCCATGTTCGATAAGCACGCAGACGGCGATGGGCGGCTCTTCCTCCGGCACCCCCGCCACAAACCAGGCATGATCGCGTTCGTCGTACGGGATGTCCATCTCATTGTCGTAGTGTTTGAAGCGCACGACCTGCGCCGTGCCGGTTTTGCCCAGCACGACCATGTCCGGAATGCGCGCCTCGACCCCCGTGCCCGCGCTCGGCCGCTCGGTCTTTTCGACGCACTTGCGCAATCCCCGGGTCACAAGTTCCAGCGTCTGGTCGCTGATGGGCAGCGGGGTCAGGTCCGGACCAACCGTCTTGTTCAGGTAGGGGCGGACCCGGTTGCCGCCGTTCACCACCGCCGCCATCATCACGGCCGCCTGCAGCGGCGTCACCGTCACCTGGCCCTGGCCAATCGAGACGTTCACCGTCTCGCCCGGATACCATTTCCGCTCCCACGGATCGACCGCGCCGGCAAATTCCGCCTTCTTCCATTCCGTGGACGGCACAAGCCCCTTCTCCTCAGAACCCGGGGGCACATCCAGCCCCGTCACGATGCCCAGGCCCAGCATCTCCGCCCATTTGTTGATGTTGTCGATGCCCAGCTTGATCCCCACGTTATAGAAATACTCGTCGCAGGAATACGCCAGCGCATCGACAATATCCGGATGCCCGTGACCGCCGTACTTGTACCGCCAGCACTTCCACGGACGGCCGACGCCCGGCAGATAAAAGTACCCGTCGCAGCCAAACGAGCTGTGTTCGCTGATCACCCCTTCCTCGAGTCCGCCGATGGCCATCGCCACCTTGAAGATCGAGCCGGGAGCAAAATGTTCCTGGAACGCCCGGTTGCGCATCGGACTCGGCCGCGCCTCGAGCAGCGCTTTCCGTTCGTGCCCATAGCCGGTGCGCACGAACACGCCCGGATCGTAGCGCGGCGTGCTCGCGATGGCGAGCACCTCGCCGGTGTCGGCCGCCAGCACCACGATGGCGCCCCGCTCCGTCCCGAGCAGTTCCTCGCATTTCGCCTGCAGGCCAATGTCGAGCGTAAGCGTCAGCGATTTCCCCGGAACCGGATCCCGGCTGAACTCGAGCTCCTGATGCAGGCGCCGGCCCAGGCTGTCCGTCTGAACCACCGGCCGGCCCAGTTCATCCGTGCGCAATTGGGGCTCGCTCTGGTTGTAAATCACGACGCAAAGCTGGCCGTCCCGCCCCCGGAGTATGGGATCGTACATCTGTTCGACACCCATCCGGCCGATCAGGTCGCCCATCTTGAACGCCTGGCCGCGCGCCTCGATCTCTTCCTGATTGATCTCGCCGATATATCCCAGAACCTGCCCCGCCACCTCCCCGTAGTGATACCGCCGCAACGGCCGCACCGAGGTATAGACCCCGGGGAGCTCGAACGAATACTCCTCAACCCGCGCCAGCTCCGTCTTCGAGACATTCTGCTTGACCGGCAACTGGGTGAATGGCTTCTTCCGGTATTGCTCGATCTTCGCCAGCAGGTCGTCGGCGTTGATCGCGAGCAGGCGCGCCAGCCGGTGTGCCACCCGTTCCCGGTCCGATTCCCGGCAGTCGGCCGGCACGAACATGATGTCGCAGGCCGGTTGCGTATCCGCCAGCACCACGTCTTCGGTGCGGCCGTAGATGATCCCGCGCGGCGCCTCCAGGCGTTCGAAGTGGAGGCGGTTCTCGTTCGAGGCCTCGGCGTATTTGTCGCCGTGAATGATCTGCAGGTCCCACAGGCGGAACGCGAGAATGGAATACAGCGCAAGCAGGCCGATCATCAACGCCCGCAGGCGTTGAGGCGAGCCTTCATACCGTTTCGGCTTGTCTCGTTCCACAAGCATCGTACATTCCCTACGTTTGTGGCGCGAAATACCGCTGGAACAAACGGTCCATCAGAAAGAATACCACGGGCGTCAGCAGCGCCGTATACAGCGTGGCCGGCACGACAATACGCTTCAAATCCGAAAATACCATCCACTGGGCATTCTGTACCGACGCGATGCCCGAATACAGGATACCGTCCACCGCGCCCGCGATACACACCAGCCCCACCTTCACGGCCGGATTCTGCGTGATCAGCCGCACGGCAATCCGGCCCGTCAGAAACCCCACCACCACGTAACACAGGATGTGATGGCCAATCACGCTGTCGCTGCCCACATCCTGAAACAGCCCGCCCAGCACTCCCGTGAACATGGCCCGTTCTTCGCCTTCCGTGATGGCAAAGTAAATGACCAGCAGCAGCACCAGGTTCGGGGACACCCCCATCACCCGGAAATTCTCCTCCGCCAGCCACGTCGTCTGGATTAACGCGGTCGCGATGATTAACACGGCCCATATGATGTTTTTGCGTACCATCTTACGGCGCGTACCGTTCCTGGGGCGAGCGCTCGTCCGGCATCGGATACGCCCGGGACACCGCCCCCTGCGGCCGCGGCTGCCCACGCATCTCATCCGCCGGAACCAGCGCCTGGGTAATCACGAACACTTCGTCCAGGCTCGCCAGATCGGCGTCGGGCTGCACCCGCGCCTTCTTCTGCAGCGTCTTCCCGGCCTCCACCCCGGTCACCGTGCCGATCGGACGCCCCGCCGGATACACGCCCGTTCCCATGGTCACCACCCGGTCGCCGTTGCCTATCTGATCCTTCATATCAATGTATTCCATCTCGCAGACCGCTTCGGCCACCTGCCCCGTGCCTCGCACGATCCCCCGCACGCGGTTGCGCTCGATCAGCGCCCCTATCTTGCAGTCGGGATGGTGAAGCGTCAACACCGTCGCGTTGAACGGGCTGACCTCCGAGACCACCCCGGCCACCGCCCCGTCCGGCGCGAGCACACACATCGCGGGCGCCACCCCGTGCGTGCGGCCCTGGTCGATCGTGATCGCCCCCAGAGAGCGCGAGATGATCTCCGCCGGCAGCAGCGTAACCATCGTCTCGCCGCGCTCAAAGTCCAGCATCACGCGGAGCCGTTCCTGCTCCGCCTTCAGTTCTTTGTACTCCGAAAGACGCTGCGTCACCTCGGCAAATTCGTTCTGAAGACGCTGCGCTTCCCGATAGTGGCGGTGGTAGTCCAGCACAAAACCCGCGGCATAGTCGTAGGATTCTTCGGCAAAATCCAGGGCCAGCCAGAACGGATGCGACGCCACCGAGACCACGCCGCGGATGGCCCCGCTCACCAGTGACCCCCGTTTCCCAACCGCCAGCGAGATCAGGCACAGCACCACCAGTACAGCAAGAATGATGATAGGACGGTGTTCGCGTATGCGTCGCTTCAAGCTCAAGCGTCGTCATCCAAACCGTTCGTTGCGGAAGCCGGGCCAGCAGCGTTATGGGCGGTCAAGCCGATGGCTCAGAGCTCCTCATCCTGAAAACTCTTCAAGCCTTCGAGGTACTTGCCCGTTCCCAGCACCACGGCCGTCAGAGGATCTTCCGCAACGCTCACGTGCAGGCCCGTCTCCTTCGAGAGCAACTGATCCAATCCGCGCAACAGCGCGCCCCCGCCCGCCAGCACCACGCCGCGATCCACAATGTCCGCGGACAGTTCCGGCGGGGTGCGTTCCAGCGTCACGCGCACGGCATCGACAATCGCCCCGACCGGCTCGCGCAAGGCGTCCCGGATCTCTTCCGAAGTGATGGTCAGTATCTTGGGCAGGCCCATCACCTGATCGCGGCCCTTCACCTGCATCTCGAGCTCGTTCTTCAGCGGAAACGCCGAGCCGATGGTAATCTTGATCTCTTCCGCCGTCCGCTCGCCGACCATCATGTTGTAGGTGCGCTTCAAATGCTGGATGATCGCCTGGTCCATCTCGTCGCCCGCCACACGGACGGACTTGCAGAACACGATGCCGCCGAGCGCGATCACCGCCACTTCGGTGGTGCCGCCGCCGATGTCGACGATCATGCACCCCTGGGGTTCCTGCACCGGAAGGCCCGCGCCGATCGCCGCCGCCATGGGCTCCTCGATCGTAAACACCTTCTTCGCGCCCGCCTGCGCCGCGCTTTCCGTCACGGCGCGTTTTTCGACCGCCGTGATGCCCGACGGCACGCAGACCGCCACCCGCGGCCACGCCAGACGACGCCGGTTGTGCACCTTCTGAATGAAGTACCGGAGCATCGCCTCCGTAATCTCAAAATCCGCGATGACCCCGTCTTTCATCGGGCGAATGGCCACAATATTGCCCGGGGTGCGGCCGATCATGTTCTTGCCCTCGCTGCCGACCGCCCGCACGCGCCCCGTATCTTTGTTGACGGCCACCACGGAAGGCTCACTCAGAACGATCCCCTGGCCCTTCACGTAAACCAGGGTATTCGCTGTGCCGAGGTCGATGCCCATGTCGTGAGAAAACAACCCCGGAAGAAAGTTCAAGAATCCAAACACAGTATCACCCTTTTTTTACACTGGGATTCACCCCCGAGGACCGCCGTAAACCCTCATCTTATAAGGCCTTGTGTGGGATTCCGTTTCCCCGGGCAAGCTATAATAGCAGAACCGCCCGCCAAATCAAAGAGAATTCAGAGCCTGCCCGCCCGCCGCGGCGGCGGAGCCCCCGGCTTTGTCTTCCCCGGGCCCCTTCGGTATAGTGCCCCGAAACACGGAAGCGCCGAGCCGCCTCGGGCACGTCTGCCCCGCTTCCAGACCGTCACAGGCGCCACCGGATACGCGGCGCCCACACTGCATGAATGTGCGTTTGCGCCGCCCGGTTCCGCGGCCGCGTTCCGCACAGGGGAGAAGGCCATGAACTTCATCGGAATCGCTTTGCTCGTGCTGGCTGCGGCCGAAACCACTCAGGAACCCCCGGGGGAGCGCAACAGCCTGGTCTACGACTATTTCCAGCACGCCGCCGACGCCACCCCTGCCGCGCTTGCCTGGAACGCCGCCTCCCCGGCCGAACACGACGCCTGGAGACGCGCGTTCGAACCCAAATTCCTCGAATTGCTCGGCAGAAACCCCGAATCCGTGCCGCTCGACGTCCACTGGACAGCCGAGACAACGGAGACCGACCTCTACACACGCCAGAAAATTTACGTGCAATCCGAAGCGAACTACTGGGTGCCCGTCTATTATTACCTTCCCAAAAACATCACCGGTAAATGCCCCGCGATGCTGTGCCTCCACGGCCATTCCGGCATTCTGCC
The DNA here is from genome assembly GCA_002348185.1 of Candidatus Hydrogenedentes bacterium UBA2224. Taxonomy (GTDB): domain Bacteria; phylum Hydrogenedentota; class Hydrogenedentia; order Hydrogenedentales; family SLHB01; genus UBA2224. Next base: position 38,526 of record DDYW01000093.1, read on the forward strand.
GTATATCGGTGAAGGCACCGAAACGGAACGCGCCAAGAGCCAGGAACACGAGCTCGACTACGCCGTCAAATTCGCCGAATCCGGCTGTGTCGTCGCCGCGCTTGTGCAGCGCGGATGGAACGAGACGCGCCACGAAACGCCCCACAGTTGCCAGCGCGTCACCATGGACGCCTTCCTGCTCGGCATGACGCCCGTCGGGCTCCGGACCTGGGACGCCATGCGCGTCGTTGATTTCCTGCAGACGCAGGACGCCGTGGATCCCGGGCGCATCGGCGCGGCGGGCCTTTCCGGCGGCGGCACGACCACCCTCTTTCTCGCCGCCCGCGACGAGCGCATCCGGCTGGCCATGGTGGCGGGATATTACTGCACCTTCCGCGACTCCATCTTCACCATCCACCACTGCATCTGCAATTGCGTCCCCGGTCTGATGCAGTGGGGCGAAATGAGCGACGTGGCCGCCCTCATCGCCCCCCGGCCCCTGCTCATCATCAGCGGCGACCAGGACGAGATCTTCCCCATCGACGCGACCCGGCGCGCCTACGCCGCGCTCGAAACGACCTACACTGTCCTGGACGCCGCAGGCAATCTCGAGAGCGATTTCTTCGAGGGCGTGCACCAATGGAGCAACCGGAAGAGCCTCGGCTTCCTGAAAACGCACTTCGGAACGCCCTGAGCCTCAGACGTCCTCGCCGGGCGCCCCTTCCGTGCCGTACCATTGCGCGATCGCCGCGGCGATCTCCGATTCACGCGCGATGATCGGTTGCACCCGCCTTCCCGAGGCCTGTTCGACGTCCCCGATCGCAATGAGGTCCAGCGGATTCGCCATCGCGAGCGCGAGGGTGTCTTTCGTCGCCCGCACGGGGATGCACGCATGCTGCACCGCGAGCTGTCCGGATATCAGCGCCACCGCCCGCGGGTCAAACGCCCCCTCCCGAAGATGGATGTAGCGCAACCGAAGCTGGCGGGCCAGCACCTGCGGGATTACGTCCTCCCCCGTATAGCCTTGCTCCACCAGGATCGAACCCAGCAGGCGCCGGGGCGACTCCTCCTGCAACGCCAGGGCCGTCTCCAACTGCTCCGACGTAATGAGGCCCGCGTCAACCAGGATCTGGCCCATGCGGCGCGGCGCGCCGGTCTCGTCAAAGGGCTGAATCGTGACCTTGCGCGTCCGCCGCCACGTCATGAGCTTGGGGTTCTCGGAATCGTCCTTCTCCTCCGCCGCGGACGCCGCGCCCCTCGATGCGCGCAATTCGGCCATTTCGCGCTTCAGTTCCTCGACCTCGGCCTCCAGCGCGTCCAGGCGCGCGAACGCGTCCCGCACCGCTTCCCGGCAATCCTCCAGGAGCCGCTGGAGAATGGCGAAATTCGCGTCAATGTCCAACTGCAGCGATTCAGTCGCGGCCTCCGCGTGACTCTGGAGCCGGCCCCGCGTGTCCGCGAGCTGTTCGGCAAGACGCCGCTGCGCCTCGTCGACTTCCGTGGTCCACGAGTCAATTACGGACTCGAGCCGTTGAAGGATATCGTCTCGTTCTTCTTCCATAATCGGTGCTGTCTCGCGGCAGGCACTGCCCTGACCTGCCCGTTCAGGCCCTCCGGCTGAGGCGGACCTTCCTTACCTGAATTGTAGAGTGCCCCGGCCATTCCGTCAAACGGACTAGCCCGTCTTCGCCCTCAGGCCTGCGGCATTCGGGCGCATTTCAATGAACCGCGTGTCCGCAACCAAAAGTCCCGATCCGCCGGTCCCGGCCCCGATTCGAGCCGATCCGAGACCTGTTTTTCCGCCGGCGATTGTTCGTATACTATGCGCATCAGTCGCCTGCGCTACATCTACGCCGAAAGGAGCGGTTTCTCATGAGCATCGGCTTGTTCTATGGCAGCACCAACGGAAACACCAAACGCATCGCCGAGATGATTCAGGCGCAATACCCCGGCGGCGTTGATCTGCACAAGGTCCACGAGGACTTCGACCCTGAGACCTTCGACCAGTACGACGCCATCATTCTCGCTTCGCCCACCTACGGCCAGGGGTCGCTCCAGGAAGACTGGGCCGATTTCATCTGGGAGATGGACGACATCGATCTTTCCGGCAAGAAAGTGGCCCTTCTCGGTCTCGGCGACCAGGGCGAGTACCCCAACAGTTTCGCGGACGCCCTGCTCGAACTCTACGACAAAGTGCACGAGCTGGGCGGCGAAGTCGTGGGCGCATGGCCGACCGGCGGCTACACGTTCAACCAGTCCAAAGCCGTTGTCAAGGGCGCGTTCGTGGGACTCGTCCTCGATGTCGACCGCCAGGCCGAACTGACCCAGGAACGACTCGCCCGGTGGCTGGAACAGATCCGCCAGGAATTCGCCGGATAAGCGGGGGCCGCACACCGCGCTCGAGCACCACGGAGGAACCGTAATGATGGCGTCTCTGGTATTGCTGGCACAGGTCGCGGCGTCTGCCGCATCCGAGGGCCTGCCGTTTGAACACACGCAGAATGTGGTCTATGGCGAGGCCCACGGCGTCGGGCTCATCATGGACGTCTTCGTGCCCCGCGGCGAAAGGAACGGCGCGGCCATCATCGACGTGGTCAGCGGCGCATGGTATGCCGACCGGGGCAAACTCGCCGAACACTGGGCCGCGGGCATGTACGAATTCCACTGTGCCCGGGGCTTCACCGTCTTCGCGGTGCGCCCCGGCTCGGTCTCCCACTTCACCGGCGAAGAAATGCTCGCCCACATCCGCACCGCTTTGAAATTCGTGCGCGGCCACACGGTAGAATACGGCATCGACCCCCAGCGCATCGGCCTGGTGGGCGCGTCCGCCGGCGGCCATCTGGCCACGCTGGCCGCCGTCACCGCCGCCCCGGAAGACCGGGTACAGGCGGTCGCGGTCTTCTTTCCCCCCACCGATTTCCTCGACTGGGACGGCGACGGCCGGATGCCGGACTTCGAGGAGATCGGCCCCCTGCTGTTCCCTGACGGCCTCAACGGACGCTCCGACGAAGACATCCGGGCCAAAGCCGCGGCGCTCTCCCCGGCCCGGCAGATCGGCGAAAACCCGCCGCCGTGCCTGTTCATTCACGGCGACGCCGATCCCCTGGTGCCCCTGTACCAGTCGCAAACCATGCTCGAGGCCCTCAAACGCGCGGGCGGCCACGCCGAACTCATCGTCAAACCCGGCGGGGAACATCCCTGGCCCACCATCCGCGAAGAGGTGGCGGTCATGGCGGCCTGGATGGAGCATCAGATTGGCGCGCCGGCCGGCGACAGATAGGCCCCTGCGGAAGCCCGTGTCAGGCCCGGCGGGCGGAGAATTCCCTCGATTCCAGCGCCGTCCCGTCGGCAAGGGTCATCTGCATGCGCATCACCGCGGGGTCGGCCTCGACCCGGATGAGCGTCGCGCTCGCAGGGTCGGGCGCCCCGCCAATGACGATGGGATAATCGCGGCCGGGTTCCGGTTCCCGGTACGCCGGTTTGTGCGTGTGCCCTGAGATGGACAGGTCGACCCCCGCCCCGTTGAGCGCATCGATGATGGGCGCGCGGTAATCGCCGGGGTTCGACGCCGCCAGCGGGATGTGGCACAGCACCACCCGGAACGCGGCCTGACGAAACGCGTCGCTCTTCACCTGCTCCGCTACCCAGGCCGCTTCCTGCTCGAGATAGGGTTTGAAATTCACCAGCCCGAAATACTCGTTGCTCTCGTCGAGCTTGTCTTCCCCGCCGTCCAGTACCAGGAAATGCACCGGGCCCCGGGTGAATGCGTAGTAGTACCCCCCGCCCGGCGTGTCGAAGTAATCTGGCAGGCGGCGCGCATACTGCCCGCGCGCTTCGTGGTTGCCGCGGACAAATACCAGCGGCCGCGCCCCGTCCAACGGACCCGCGCCCGGCGCAAGAAACCGGTTCGTGACTTGCCCGTGGTCCTGGATGTGATCCAGCAAGTCCCCGTTGACCGCAAGGAAATCAAACGGAGCACGCGCCGCAAGCGCGTGAAGCCGCGCCCAGGTGTCTGCGTTCGCGTGCACATCGTTGAACACAATAAAGTCCGTGCGGCCCGCCTCGGGAAGCGGCGGCGCAAACTGACGCACCGCGTCTTCCACCTGTCCGCCGAAATCCACCCGGTACGGTTCAAACAACGCGATCTCCCGGGACGTCACGCGGTAATAGCAGGGATGGCCGGGAACCAGACCGCTGATCCGGATGCGATGAATGACGTCGTAGGCGTCGACGAGCCCGTGACGGCTGTTCTGAAGCCGGTTTCCCAGTTCCGGAGTCGGGCCGTAGTCCACCCAGCTCAGACAGGGCGTATCGGTAACCCATATCACCGTCGCCGCGTCGGGCGTCACGTGCTGCAGATACGGGCCCGCAACAATGCGCGGCGCCGGCGCGTCCGAGGCCTCCTGCCCGGAAACGGGCAGCGCCATCGCGGCGGCGGCCACGCCCGCGGTCTTCAAAAACGTGCGGCGGCTGGCAGATACGGACATCAGTGTGCTCCTTTCCATAATTCATACAACGCTTCGGGATCCTGGCGATAATACGCGCGAAACACGTCGTACAGGTCCGGATGGGCCCGTCTCAAATCGCGCGGGCATTCAAAAAAACATTCGGTGACGACCGCAAAGAACTCGGCCGGGTTGGTCGCACCGTACGGATTCAGCACTCCGGGCCGGCCGCGATCCACGTCGTCGCACAACGCCTCGTAGGCCGCGCTGAGCACCTGTCCCCAGCGCCGCCGGAGCGCGGCCGGCACATCGGGTGGAAACCCTTCCGCGTCGCCGCCCTGCAAATCCAGTTGGTGCGCAAATTCATGAAGAATGACGTTGTCGCCGTCATGCGGGTGACGGAATCCCTCGTGCACGGAATCCCACGCCAGCACAACCACGCCCCGTTGCCACGCCTCGCCTTCCCGCTCTTCTTCCCCATGTACCGCGAAGGTCTCGTGGCTCTGGACCACCGTTTTCACCACGAACGCGCTCGGATAGACCAGGATGGTCACCAGCGAGGGAAAATAATCCGTCTCGCGGTGCAGCAGCAATACGCAGGCCTGGCCCGCGACGGTGACCCGGATCTCGTCGGTGATGTGAACGCCCCGGCAGCCCTCGAAATGCTTCTCCCCCAGGAAGACCTGGACGTGCTGCCGCAGCTCGTGCCGATCCTCTTCCGGCAGGTGCCGGTAGTACGGTACGTTCTTCTCGAGAATCCGGACCCAGGTGTCGGGAAACGGCCCCGCGCGAAGCCGGCGCCGGCGGCGGTTCTTGAAAAACCCAAACATCATTCCCTCGCAGTTGCGGTGCGATCAGCGAAGCCGCATACTACCACGCAAGTTGCCGTGCGTCGAAAGGGGCGCGCCCGCTCGGGGCAGGCAGGCCCGGGTTTTGGACCAGAAAGACCATCGATCATGCGAAATCTCACCGACCCCAGCGGAATTCCCGACATTGAACGCGACATGGCCTTCATGTGCGCCACTATCGGCACTCGTCTGGCCGGTTCCCCGGAAGAGGAACGCGTAGCCGATTATATGGTCGACCGTTTCCGCGCTCTCGGTCTCGCGAACCCCCGGAAACTGCCGTTCTCCTGCACGCGCTGGCTGCCCGGCGCCGCTGCCGTTCGCGTCGAACCCGGCGGCCCGGTGCTCGCAGCGCAACAGGTCACCCACTCCCCCGCCACGCCGCCCGAAGGCGTCGAGGGCAGCCTGCTCTTCCTCGAACCCGTCGATTGGGAAAACGGGCTGCGTTGCGACGACCTGAACGGTAAAATCGGCCTCTTCCTCGGCGGGTACGGCGAATCGGAACGCGTGTTCCGCGAACTGCACCGCTCTGAACTTGCGGCCCTCCTATTCGTCGACACGCGCATGCAAACCGCCTGGCCCATCGCCAACGGCGTCGGCGAGCGCTTCATGAAACACATCGCCAAGCCCATGGCCTATCTCTCGCTCATGGACGCCTACGACCTCGCCCGCGCGCGCGTCGGGCGGGTCCGCCTCACCTGCACGGGCGCCATGGAAGACGCCTGCTCCTGGAACGCCGTCGCCGATCTGCCCGGCGACGACCCGGACGGGCGCGTGATTGTCGTCAGCGGCCACCTCGACTCCGTTTCGATCGGCCAGGGCGCCGACGACAACGCAACGGGCATCGCGGCCACCCTCGAATGCGCGCGCCGCCTGCGGCGGAGCAAGCGCAGACACACGCTGCGCTTCATCGGGTTCGGCGCCGAAGAACAGCTTTCCGTGGGCTCGAGCCGCTACGTCCGCGAACAGGCGGCCGATCTCGACCGCATCGCCTGGGTCTGCAACTTCGACAGCATCGGCGCCCACTTCGGCCTCTCCGAGGTCATGTGCACCGGCACGCCCGAGATGGAAGCCTGCGTCCGCGCGGTGGTCGACACGCGCCTCCAGTACGGCACCGCCTGCGCGGACGTGTGCCCGTACCAGGACCAGTTCTGGTTTGCCGCGCATGGCATCCCCGGCGTCTGGTTCAGCCGGAGAACGCATCTTCCCGGCTACTGGTACCACCATTCCGAACACAACAGCCTTGATGCCGTGTCCTGCGAAGAGATCGCCTGGGCCGCCGAAACGGCCTGCGCCATCCTCGCCGAACTCGCCGCCTCGGATGCCTGGCCGTTCCCGCGCGCCATCGCCCCCGCCCTGCAGGCGAAGATCGAGGGCTATCTCCGCGAGCTGTTCTGATGGCGTTCGCGTCCGACCGCGCGACTCTGCACATTTCGCCCGGTAACGGGCAATATCTTCCGGCCGCCCAGTCCCCTCACGCCGCCCGCCTTGTTCTAAATCACGCATTTAAAACAACTTGTGCCAGATGAGCATTAAAGGCACGAGGGTTGCTCTTCTCCCCGTGCGGGGAAAACCCTCTGGAGGGGAATCATGGACGTCGCAGCCACCGCGTTTCAGCTTGCCCGAGCGATACCGGAGCGGACCACACCTCGCCGCGCCATCGCCCCCGGGGCATTCGAGGCGGCGCTGAAGGCCGCGGCCGGGACCTCCCGCGCCAACACCCCAAACGCCACGCATACCGTTGCCGCGGGCGAATCCCTGTGGTCGATTTGCCGCGCGCATCTTGACCGGCCAGGCACCCCCCCGGACGCCGCCGCCGTGTCCGAGGCCGTCCGGCAGGTGGCCCGCGCCAACCGCATCGTCAACGCCGATTTCATCGTGCCCGGACAGCAAATCGACCTGTCGGCTCTGCCCGCTGCGCGCGCGGCCAGGCCCTTGCCCGCCGAAGCCGCCCCGCACGCCTTGTCCAGGAGCCTCCCGGCCAGTGTGGGCGGACCTTCGATGGCGTCCAATTCCGTCGAAGAGGCCCTGTGGCGGGCCAAAAAGGCCGCCTTGCAGACCCGGGGCGCCTTTGCGGGACTCCTCAAGCCGGAACCCGCGACGGAAACGGCCTCTAGCGCCGAAACGTCGTTCAACGGGCTGCTGGGCGGTCCCGCGTGTATCTCCTCGGGCTTCGGACCGCGCAAGGATCCTTTCACGGGCCGCATGCAGAAGCACAGCGGCATCGACATCGCCGCGCCAAAAGGCACGGAAGTGTATGCCCTGCGCGAAGGCCGCGTTTCCTACAGCGGGTGGCGGGGCGGTTACGGGCGGCTGGTAATCGTCCATCATGATGACGGCGCCGAGACGCGCTACGGACACCTCTCGGACCGCCTGGTCAAGGAAGGCGACACCGTGAACGCGGACACCGTCATTGGGAAGGTGGGCTCATCGGGCCGCTCCACGGGGCCGCACCTGCATTTCGAAGTGCGTCAGAACGCCCGGCCGGTGAATCCGCTGCCGCATTTGGGGAACCGGCTACTCGATGTAGCCCAGGTTTTTTAACGCTTCGAGATCGTCCTCGTTGAGGCGCGCTTCCTGAGGATCGATGCGGGGCACGCTGGCATTCCACTCCTCGAGCAAGGCGCGCAGGCGCGCCACCTCCTCCGGCCGCTCCTCGTAGAGATTCGTCAGCTCTTCCGGGTCGTCCTCGAGATGAAACAACTCATTGCGCGGCCCGCCGAGGATGAGTTTCCACGCGCCGTCGAGCACCGCCTGCCGCATCGGGGGCTGGCCGCTCATGACCGCCATGGCCCCGGGCAGGTTCGGCACCGCGCCCCCGTACGTCTCGAACACCCGCACCCGATGTTCGGACACCTCCCCGTTGAGCAGATCCATCCCTTCCATCTCCGGCAGCGGTTCCAGCCCCGCCAGGCCCAACAGGGTCGGGCCGATGTCTACCGCCCGCGCGGGAAGCGCCGTCCTCCCCGGCGCTATCCCCGGACCGTGGATCAACAGCGGGATGCGCACCTCCGGCTGATACACCCGCCGGCCGTGACCCACATAGTCGTGCTCATGCAGGCTTTCCCCGTGGTCCGCGACGAACAGAATAAAGGCGTTTTCTTTCGGGAGAAGCTCCAGGACCTGCTGAATCTGATGATCCGTATACGCCACTTCCGAATCGTAGCGCGCACGGGTCTGAGCCACCTCATCCAGCTTGCGCAGCGGGACGCCCCACGGGTGAAACCGGTCATGAAACCGGTACGGCGCATGCGGATCCGAATAGTGTATCCAACAGAACAGGGGACGGGCCGGGTCGCGTTTCTCGAGCGCGGCAATCGCCCGGCGGGTCACCTCGTCCGCGTACCGCTCCGATTTCAACACCCCCCACCGCTTGGTGTTCATCCCGTCGTCGTACTGCTCGAATCCGCGCTCGAGACCCGACAGATCCCGTTTCAGCGTCCAGTTGCTTTGAATGCAGAACGTCTGGTAACCCGCCGCCTGAAACCGCTCCGTCACCAGCGGCACCGATACGGGCATCGGCAGCCCGTTGCGCGGCGTGGCCGTGCTTCGCGGAAACCGCGACGACAGCATCGACCCAAACGACGGCGACGTCAGCGGCACTTCGCACACGCAGTCTTCAAACACCAGGGATTTCGCCGCGAGTGCGTCGAGATGGGGAGACGTGGGCCGCTCGTACCCGTACAGGCCCAAATGATCGGCTCGCAGGGTGTCCACCGTGATGAAAAAGACATCCGGTGTTGCTACCGCGGCCGTTAGCGCCAGTATCCAGACCATAGGCGACTAATTGTTCTCAGTGGGTTGGGTCTCCGCCGCGCCTTCTTCCGGCGCTTCCGTCAACGAATGCTCCACGCTGAAGACACACGTCGTAGACAACGGCATGCCCCCGCCCTGCGGTCCAACGACCGAAATCAGCCCGCCTTTCGCGTCATGCCCCGTGAACTCCAGCGTGAAATTTCCCGGGGGCGCCATGAACGGCACATCCACCAGCAGCGACCAGATCCCGTCCCGCGCCTCCGCGTCCGGAGCATTTCCATCGTCTTTCAGATCAAACCGCATGCGCCGGTCCTCCTGGACCACCGCGCTCACGGTCTCCACAATGTCAAAACGGTCCCGCTCGACCTGCACCGTGATGATGGCCGAATCCCCCGGCCGCAGACGGGCCGGCGTGATCGTCGCCGAGGTCAAACGCGGCTGACGGCGCTGGGCGTTGCATCCAATGCCCACCGCAACCACCAGAGCAAGCACAAGGACGCTCACAATTCGCTTCATTACCTCTTCTCCAGCAATCCTCTGAAACATGCCGCGCGGGCGCCTCCCCACACCGGGGCGCCCTGCGTCCGCGCACCAGACTAGCGAAGTCGCACGAACCCTGTCAAACCCGACCCGACCGGAATTGCGTATTGTGTCCCCGGGATTCATAATCCCTGCCCATGAACGCCACCGACACGCAGCACGAGGAACCGGCGCCGGCGCCCCCGCCCGGCTGGGCGACCCTGAAGGCGGTGGTCCGGTACGACGGCGCGGCGTATGCGGGATGGCAGGTCCAACCCGGGATACACACCGCCCAGGGCCACATCGAAACGGCGCTCTCGCAGATCGCCAACCGGCCCGTACGCATCCACGGCGCATCGCGCACCGACGCCGGCGTGCACGCCCTCGCCCAGGTCTGTTCCTGGCAATGGCCCCGGGACGCCTCCCTCGCCACGCTCCAGCGGTCCCTCTGCAAAATGCTCGGGCCCGCTCTCCGCGTCGAGTCCATTGAACACGCCCCCGACGGGTTTCACGCCCGCAAGAGCGCCCATTCAAAACGCTACGCCTATGTGCTCCACCTCGCGCGCCATCCCGACCCGTTTCTCGCGCGCTACGCGTGGACCGTCCCCTGGAAGCTCGACCTGGCCCTGCTCGATTCGCTCGCCGCGCGCATCGCCGGTACGCATGATTTCGCGGGGTTTCAAAGCAGCGGGAGCGATGTCCGCCAGACGGTAAGGACGCTCTTCTCCGCAGAACGCCGCCCGGGACCGGTCGCCGGGCCGCCCGACCTGCCCGGCGTCTGGCAACTCGAGTTCCACGGCGACGGGTTCCTCTACAAGATGATCCGAAACCTCGCCGGAACCCTGGTGAACATCGCGCGGGGACACCTGCCCCCCGAGCACCTGGATGCGGTCCTCCATCGGCCCGGACCGTACCATGGCCACACGGCCCCGCCCTGCGGCCTCTTTCTGATGCAGGTGCTGTACGATGCGCAGCACGCACCGCCTGAAAAAGGAAATGCGCCACGGCAAACGCCGTAGCGCATCTTGAAAAGGAAGACCTCGTAATCAGCTTTTCCAGGCGACCGGATGACTTCGCCCCAAATCGTTCCTCACTCACGAAAAGCTTCAAGGTCTTGTGCGGCGACCTCCGTGTCTGAAGGCGGCCTTGACCTCCGTGTCTTGGCCATCACGCTTTGTATATCGGCACCCGCCCCTGAAACTTTAGCCGCGCGGCACACCATGACAAGTAATTACGCTGACATCAAAATGGATGGGGGAGACGGCCGTGCGCGGGGCATAAGAAATGCGCCACAACTGGGACATTGCGGCGCACTCAAGGAGGGTAAGCATTCGTTGCCTGGGATGCGGGACAACACCCCGATGCAGCAGACAGCACATGTCTCTGGGACTCTGCCCGGATGCTTACGACTTCAACTGTCGTCATTCCCGATATCGGCAGAATGCACACGGATCTTTAGCTCCCGGCCCGCGCGCGTGGTTTCACATTCCCCGGCTCTGATACAATCCACCCGTTCCGCGGAGCGTGGGCCGCGGACCAACCGGAGAGGCCATCCAAGATGAACGTTCTGGTACTGGGCTCGAAGGGCCAGCTCGGCAGAGAGTTGTGCCGCGTCTTTGGCGACGGCGCCAAGGTGATCGGCGCCGACCTTCCGGAACTCGACATCACGGATCGCGCTACCGTCGCAGCGCTCGTCGCCAGCGCATCGCCCGGACTCGTCATCAACGCCGCGGCCTATACGGATGTGGAAGGGGCCGAGGACAACCGCGAGGCCGCCTTCGCCGTCAATGAAACCGGCGCGCGCGTTGTGGCCGGCGCCGCACGGGCCGCCGGCGTCCCCGTCGTGTATTACAGCACCGACTACGTCTTTTTCGACGCCCAGGACGAGGAACTCACCCCCGACGACCCCGTCATGCCGCGCGGCGTCTATGCCGAATCCAAAGCCGCCGGCGAGGAGGCCACCCGGAGCGCCAACCCCGAGCACTTCATCATCCGGACCGCCTGGCTCTACGGGCCCGGAGGCAACAACTTCGTCGAGAAGATCCTGCGCGCCGCCGCCGCCCGCCCGGCGGTAAAGGTGGTGCAGGATGAGATCGGCTCGCCGACCCACACCTTCGACGTCGCAGAGGCGACGCGGGCCCTCTGCAACACCACCGCGTACGGCACCTACCACGCCGTCAACAGCGGCCAATGCTCCCGCTTCGAATTCACCCGGGAGATCTTCCGCCTGGCGGGGATCGACACCCCGCTGTTCCCCTGCACGGCCGCCGAGTTTCCCATGAAGGCGCCCCGGCCCAACTATTCCGTACTCTGCACACGCAAACTCACCAGGGCATGCGGCTACGTGATGCGGCCCTGGCAACAGGCTCTGGCTCACTACATTCAGCGAAGGAAACAAGCATCATGAAACGGATTGTGGTCACCGGCGGCGCGGGATTCATCGGTTCCAACTTCGTGCGCTGCATGCTCGCCACCTACCCAGAGCTGCACATCGTCAACTTCGACAAGCTCACCTATGCCGGCAACCTCGACAACCTCAACGACCTCGACCCCGCCCGGCATATGTTTGTTCAGGGCGACATCGCCGACAAAGCCGCCATCCTCAAGGCCATGAACGGATGCGACGCCATCGTCAATTTCGCCGCCGGCAGCCATGTCGACCGCAGTATCATGGGCGCCGACGATTTCATCGACACCAACGTCACCGGCGTCTACAACATCTGCGAAGCCGCCCGCGAACTCCGCACCCCGCGCGTGTTGCTCGTATCCACCGATGAAGTCTACGGCAGCATCGACGAAGGCTCATTCACCGAGGACGATCCCCCCCGCCCGGGCAATCCTTATTCGGCAAGCAAGGCCGGCGGCGAACTCATCGCCCTCGCCCATTTCAACACCTTCGGCACCCCCATCACCATTACCCGCGGTTCCAACACCTACGGACCCTATCAGTACCCGGAGAAGGTCCTCCCTCTCTTCGTCACCAACGCCATCGACGGCCAGCCCCTTCCGCTCTACAGCGGCGGCGAAAACAACGTCCGCGACTGGCTCTATGTCGAGGACCACTGCCGCGGCATCGACCTGGCGCTCCGTAAAGGGCAGGCTGGCCAGATCTACAACATCGCCGGCGGAAACGAACGGCGCAATATCGTTCTCACCCGCAAGATTCTCGACCTCCTCGGTAAAAGCGAAGATCTGATCAAGCTCGTCAAGGACCGCCCGGGCCATGACCGCCGCTATTCGATCAGCGCCACAAAACTTAAGGCCCTCGGCTGGGCCCCCCGCATGGACTGGGACCAGGGCATGGCGCTCACCGTTCAGTGGTACCGCGACAATGAATGGTGGTGGCGGAAAATCAAGACGGGCGAGTTCCTCGAGTACTACCGGAGACAGTACCACGACCGGTAACGCGCACCACAACGACCCAGGCCCGAAGAAATCGAACAAGCCGCCAATCTGTTCAACCCCTATTCAGGGGTTGGGATAGGGGGGATTCGCCCGATCCACGGGTTTTGCCCGCGGCTCAAATTCGACACCTGCGGTGTCGTTCAGAAAAAGCGACGATGCTGGTTCAACGGCTGAGCCCGCGGTCTCGACCCCTGCGGCGTCGTTCGAGAGAAGGGCCCCGTCCATCCCGTCCATCTCGTCCACACGGTCCACTCCGTCCACAAAGTCCACCCGTCGAACACCGATCGCTCGCCTCCTGCGTCGCCCAGGCCCCTTCCGCGGCGGCCCCGTCTGAATGGTGTTCACCCGGCAACTCTGGTTCCCCCGGCCCGCTTTGCGTTGATTCGAGGCGAAAGGTATAATCCGCTCTTCAGTACCCCAACAAGCCCGCGCCCGTCGTGCGCGGCCTCTGATAAGGAATCCGGACCGTGATCATCGTAATGGCTTCCCGGAAACGGGAAGATATCGACCGCGTCATCGAGAAGATCCAGGAGTTCGGCTACCAGGCCCATCTCATCGAGGGCGTCGAGCGTACCGTCATCGGCGCCGTCGGCGACGAACGCGGCAAGGACCGCCTCCAATCCCTCGAATCGATGCCCGGCGTGGAAAGCGTCGTGCGCATCCTCAAACCCTACAAGCTGGCGGGCCGCGAACTCCGGAAAGACGACAGCATCTTTCACGTCGGCTCGGCCCAGATCGGCGGTTCCCGGTTCTGCGTGATGGCGGGCCCCTGCTCGGTCGAATCCCGCGAACAAATCCTCGAGACCGCCCGCGCCGTCAAGGCCGCCGGCGCCGCGGTACTGCGCGGCGGCGCGTACAAGCCCCGGACCTCCCCCTACAGCTTTCAGGGGCTCGAGGAAGAAGGCCTGCACTTCCTGCAGGAAGCCAGCCGCGAGGCTGGCATACCGTTCATCACCGAGGTGATGAACCCCGAACAGGTTCCCCTCGTCGAAGCCCATGCCGACATCCTCCAGATCGGCGCGCGCAACATGCAGAATTACGGCCTGCTCAAGGCCGTCGGCAAGGCCCGTAAACCCGTCTTTCTCAAGCGCGGCATGATGTCCACCATCAGCGAACTCCTCATGTCGGCCGAGTACATCATGGCCGAAGGAAACCCGGAAGTCATCCTGTGCGAACGCGGCATCCGGACCTTCGAGACGGAGACCCGCAACACGCTCGACATCAGCGCGGTCCCGGTGCTCAAGAAACACACCCATCTGCCTGTGATCGTGGATCCCAGCCACGCCACCGGACACTGGGAGCTGGTGCCCCCCATGGCACGGGCCGCCGTCGCGGCCGGCGCCGACGGCATCATGGTGGAAGTGCACCCGCACCCCGCCGAGGCCTTCTCCGACGGCGCCCAGTCGCTGAAACCCGAAAAGTTCCTTAAACTCATGAGCGAATTGAAGCCCCTGATCGCAGCCATGGGCAAAACGCTGTAGCAGTCACCACAGGGTCATGATGGCAGAAGAAAATATCCAGGACACGGACGCCCCCGGCGACATCGAAGAGGTCGAGGAACTCGAAGAATCCGCCGACGAGGAGTCCGCGCCTTCCGTCGACGAGGATAACGGACCGTACGATGACGGCCTGCTCGTCGACGAAGACAGCGAGGGCGAACTCGAACCCGTCGAACAACTCGGACGCGACGAGACCCGCGCCGTGTTGCATGCCCTGCTGTTTGTCTCCGACAAGCCCACCAGCGTCGACCGGTTCTCCGAAGCGCTCGGCGGCGTCGATTACGACGTCGTCCGCAACCTGCTCGCCGAGCTGCGCGAAGAGATCGATGATCTGCATCTGCCCTATGTCCTGCGCGAGATCGCCGGCGGATACCAGTTGGCCACACGCAGCGAGTTCGCCCCCTACATCCGCCGCATGTTCCAGATCAAACGGCGCAACCGGCTCTCCAAAGCCGTCCTCGAAACCCTCGCCATCATCGCCTACAAACAGCCCTGCACCCGCGCGGACGTCGAGAGCATCCGCGGGGTCAGCGTCTCCCATGCCTTCGAAATCCTCCGCGAAAAGCGCCTCATCAAGGTCGCCGGCGTCGCCGAAACCGTGGGCCGGCCCAAGATCTACCGCACCACCGACGAGTTTCTCGCCCACTTCGGCATAAAGAGCCTCAAAGAACTCCCGACCATCGAGGAATTGCGCGAAACCATTTAGCGGGCGGAGAGCTCGACGCGCGCCCGCCTCCCGCGAAGGAATGTGTGTGAAACGCTTGAGACCACTGAAGGTGCGGCCCGGGAGGCAGACCCCATGACTATGCGCCTCCAACGCTACCTGGCCCTCTGCGGCATCGCGTCGCGGCGCGCGTCTGAAACCCTCATCCGCGAAGGCCGTGTGACCGTCAACGGCGCCATGGCCGCGCTCGGCTCCACCGTCGACCCCGAAAACGACGAGGTCCGCGTCAACGGCAAGCCCATCCGCCGCGAGAGACCCGTCTACATCCTGCTCCACAAACCCAAAGGGACCATCACCACGGTAGACGATCCGCAGGGGCGGAAAACCGTGCTGGATTGCCTTCAGGGAGTCCGCGCCCGCGTGTATCCCGTCGGACGCCTCGACCTCGACGTCAGCGGCGTCCTCCTGCTCACCAACGATGGCGAACTCGCGCAGCGCTTGACCCACCCCCGCTACGGCGTGACCAAGGTCTACATCGCCACCGTCCGGGGTCACGTCACCGACGACGCCCTCCGACGGCTCGAAACCGGCGTGCCCCTCGCGGAGGGCGTCTCCGCGCCCGCACGAGCCGCAATCCTCGGCCGCGACAAAGACACCACGCGCCTGCGCCTCACCCTGCACGAGGGCCGGAAACGCGAGGTGAAACGCATGTGCGCGGAGGTCGGCCATGACGTCGTTAAACTGAGGAGAACCCTTTTCGCGGGCATCGAGGTGGGCTCGTTGCGTCCCGGACAGTGGCGGTGGCTGCGGCCCGCCGAGGTGACACAGCTCCGCCGCCTGGTAAAGCTCTCCTGAACCGCCGGAGGGTCATTTCGGCACGAAATAGCGTTCGCCGCCCACCTGAATGCCCACCCCGTGAACGCTGACCCCGATCAATTGCGCCCGGGTCCCCGGGATCAACTCGTTTAACACCACCCGGCTGAAATTGATCATGGCGGACGGCTGCGGCCGGTATTTCGACGGTCTTCCCACCACATTCACCGTGATTTCCGGCAGGCCCAGCCGCCGCCGATCCGAATCCGTGAGTTCCGGCAGCGACAGCACATCCACCTCGCCTGCCTCGACCCGATTCGTAGCGCGCGGCGCATCCTGTGGCGCGGAAACAGGCTTCAGGTCTGCGGCTGTCTCCGCGGGGGCGCGCGGAGTGACCCGCTCCGTTTCCGGATACGCCGGCGCCGTGGGCGCCGCCACAGGCGCGACGGCGGGACGCGGCGTTTCCACCGCGGCCACCTGCACCCGGCGTTCCGCAACCGGCGGCTCCGCGGGACGCGCCACAGGCGCGACGTCCGGAGCGGGCGTGACGACACCCGTGTTTTCCGGCTCGGATTCGCCGGCATCCTCAACATCGGTCACCGGGGCGGGCGCGGACGTTTCCTGTACTGTGGCGTCCCCCGGCGGCGCGTCGGGCAAAGGCGTGGCCGCGCTGGAGGAGCGTGGCGTCTCCGGGGCCGGGGCCGCCGGCATAGGGTTCAATTCGGCCGGCACGGGCTGCGCATTGACCCGCGGCGCCGGTTCCGGCAAGGTCGGGATGGCCGCCGCAACCGTCCCCTGCGGGACACCGGACGGCTCGCCGGAAAACACCGGGCCCCGCTCGCCACGCAGATGAAAAACCACCCACGCAGCCCCGCCCGACGCCGCCGCCACAACCACCAGAAACATCCCGGCCAGCATCAACACCCGGAGCGGCGTCAGCGGAACGCCCCGGCCACGGGCGCCGTTCGCGGGCGTACGCCCGGTCAACTCATCCTCGACATCCACATCGGCCAGATCGTCGAACCCGCGCGACAGCGCATACTCCTGGGCAGCCCGCTCCTCTTCCGCTTTGTTCAACGCATCCAGAATCGAACTCATCCGCTTTCCCCATCCGTCGGCTCGGTCGCGGCCCCCTGATGCGGGACGAGCGGCGCCCCCGTAACAACCGGTGACGTTACCTCCTTCCCGGTCTCCCCTGCGTTTTGCCCATACACTTCCTCGGCCAGCAGCGCTTCCACATCGCGCCCCGGCGCGGGCGGCGCGGCCGCGGGTTCCTTCGGCAATTCCACCACCGTCACCAGCGGCGCCTCGCTCTGGGGCGTCTCCGCCGCCACGGCATCCCCGGCGGCCTCGGGAGTCTCCACCGGAAGCGGCGCCGCCCCGGCGCCCGCGACTTCTGTTGTAACGGATTCCGGCGTTTTCGGCAAGTCCAGGTCAGGAGCGGGCGCGGGCAGCGGCGCCGGATGGGGTTCCTCGGCCCGCGCAATCTCCGGCGGCGCCGGCGCCGTTTCGGAGGGCGCCGCGGCAGCGGGCGGTTCACTCGCCGCCTGCACGGCGACCGGCCTGTCCATCGCGTGCAACTCAGGTGTCGGAATATCGTCCAGCCAACTGCTCAGCACCATGCGCACCTGTTCACCCGCTTTGCCGTCGCGTTTCAGCGCCGTTTCCGCCTGGATTCCGGCTACGGCCTCCACGGTCGCCGCGTCATACACCCCGGTCAGCTCGCCCCGGTACCGCCCGAGCTGGCGCAGACGGTGCTGGAGCGCGCGCACCTGGTCGCCCGTCATGTCGGGCGTCAGCGTCTCCGCGCCGGGCGCCGGATCGCGCCAGAGAACCACCGACTCCGTGCGATAGGCCTGCGCAAATTCCTCGCGCGACACCTCAATCTCCTCGCCGAGATGCATCGAACACCGGACCGACCCGGCCTCCGTCGAGAGCAAGGCCAGCCACAACAGCTTCTCGCCCGAGCCCATGCGCACAAAGGCCGGAAGGTTCAAGGCCTCCAGCTCCGGTAATCCCGCCGGCAACGACTCGCCCGTCAGACCATACACCGACGCAAACGCCACGAGGTCCTTTACCCCGTCGCCCGCGGGCACATCGCTGAGAAGCGCCATATCCCACGCGCGCAGCAGGCTGGACGCCGCGGCTTTCAAGCTCTCGCCGGGATCCAGCGCCTGAAGCCGCGCCTCGAAACTCTGCGGAACGGCCTTCTCCTCCGTCGCCGCCGCGGGAGCGGGTGTCGACGCCCCGTCCGCAACGGGCGGATCAGCAGGCACCACCGACGCCACCAGCGCAAGCGCATCAAATACCCCCGGCGCCTTCCCGGGAAACACGTCCTCCGCGACGGACGCTTCCGAATCTGAACTGGCCTCCGGCGCCGCGGCAATCACGGAAGGCGGCGATGGAGCCGGAGCCGCTGTCTCATCGGGTGCCGGAGCCTCAGACGGTCCGGGCGCGGCGGGCGCCGGTTCTTCCACACTCGCCACAGCAGCCTCGGGCTCGGACGGCGCCGGCGCGGCCTCTTCGGTACTGGTCTCTTCCGCTGACGCGGGCTCTGGCGCGGCGGGAGACGGTTCTTCCACACTCGCCACAGCGGCCGCGGGCTCGGACGGCGCAGGAGCGGCCTCTTCGGTGCTCGTCTCTTCCGCTGCCGCGGGCTCGGGCGCGGCGGGAGACGGTGTCTCGCCGGACGACTCGACCGATGGGTCCGGCCCGTGTACCGGCTCCACCGTGGCCGCCTGCCCGCTGACCGGCGGATTCTGCAGTACGGCCACCAGCGAATCCAGGCGCTTCGCCACGGGCCTGACGATAAACAGCCCCACCAGCACGATCAGCGCGGCCGCGGCCACCAGGCGCGGCGTCGGCACGTACCGGCTCAGCAGCGCACCCTTCTTCTTTGTCCGTATGCGTTCGCCGCGAATCTCGCGCGCCGCCTGGTTCACCAGAGCCCGCGAGATTTCCGGGGTCTCCTTCGAGTATCCGATAAGCAGCGCCCGATCGCAGATCGCATTGATGACGCGCGGCGTGCCTTTCGAGTGCCGGTAAACGCACTTGATCGCCCCCCGCGTGAACCGCACCTTGCGCATGCCCCCCGCCACGCGAAGCCGGTACGCGATGTATTGCAGCGTCTCCTTCTCGCCCAGCGGTTTCAGATGATACCGCGCCGTGATCCGCTGATTGAGCTGCCGCAACTCCGGCAGTTCGAGATGTTCCGCGAGTTCCGGCTGGCCGATCAGCACGATCTGCAGCAGCTTCTGCCGTTCCGTCTCCAGATTCGACAGCAGCCGGATCTGTTCGAGCACCGGAGGTGTCAGGTTCTGCGCTTCATCAATCACCAGCACGCAGTTCTTGTTCTTCGCATGCCGGTCCAGGAGGTACGTGTTCAGTTCATCGATCAGGCCCTTCACCGAGATCGCCCGCGACCGAATGCCAAAATCCTCGTTGATCTTCCGAAGCAGTTCCTCCGGCGAAAGGCAGGGATTGAAAATAAACGCCAGCTCGACGTCCTCGTCCAGCTGGCCCAGCAGCGACCGGCAGATCGTGGTCTTCCCCGTCCCGATCTCCCCCGTCACCATGATGAACCCGACACGGTTCCGAATCCCGAAGATCAGATGCGCGAACGCCTCTTTGTGCATCTCGCTGAGATACAAAAACCGGGGGTCCGGGGTCAGATTGAACGGTTTTTCGCGCAGCCCGTAAAAACTCTCGTACATGCCGCCCCCATGGACCTGCATTTTCAGGTATTTCTTGACAAATCAGCATACCACGCGTCCCCGGCCCAGTCAACGCAACCCGCCTGCAGTCCGCCGTTTTACGTTGCGGAAGGACCGCCGGGCGCGGCGATCCTACACCCGAGCGGTCCCACACCTGAAAAGAACGGGCCTCTTGTAGCGCAGGCGTCTCGCCTGCATCCGGATAGCCCCCAGAAGCCAAGAATGCAGACGAGACGCCTGCGCTACAAGACAAGAACGGAGGCAGGATGCCTCGCCACAAGAAAGAAGCATGCCGGGCTGGTGCATCGCGCATACCAAAAAACTGGCGGCGAAGCCGTCTTCGCCGCCAGCACGCAATCGTTCAATAAAACGCCCGGCTCACTCCGGGATCAGCCACACTTCCGCGACCTGACATCCGCGGCCCGTGATGCGCTGCCATTCGAGATCCAGCACGCCGTCCGCCGTCACTTCCTGCGGCAGCGGGAAATCCACCGGCCAGCACGGCTCGGGTTGCGGCGAGGGACCATGCACCTCGTGCGTGCCGTCCGCGACCAATCGCATTGTCGGGCGGAACCGGCCCGCGTACGTCACGCGCAGCGTGTACGTCTTCGAGGCGTCCAGCCCCTCGTAATGCATCTTGAGCGGCGCGCGGAACAGCGTCTGCGCCTGGTCCAGCCACGACAGCCGGTCCTGCGTGTACTCCCGGGTCTGGTTGTTCTGGCCCCGGGAATGCTCGCACTGCGGCCCCTCGACAAAGCCCGGATCCGTCTCCCAGGTCGCCTGTTTCACCAGGTGGGGCTGTTTCCACGCACAGCCCAGATCGTCGTACAATGCGCCCGGTTTCGGCTCTTCCCACGTAAGCATGCGGTCGATCAGCGCATTTTGATCGTCCTCGGTGGCCAGCGTCTGAATCTTCGTGAGCTGGCTCAGGATCCAGGGCTTGTTGTTGAGCGGCAGGTCGATCCCGTCCAGGATCGCCCCGCGTTCCGGATTCGACGCGAAATACGGCGCCAGCACCGACAGCTGCATGCCGATGCTCTCGTGCAACGCCATCGAGAGCTCGTCGATGCGTTTCCGCAACTCCGGACGCACCGCCGGCGGCGGCGTCTGGCTCAGTTTGGCATGCAGCGCGGCCGCGGCCTCCGCCACGCCGGCGCCGCGAATCCCTTCCAGCGCGGCGTAGATTTCCTGCTCTTCCGCGGTCTCCGCGATCAGGCGCGCACGGATGTAACTGTCGCAAATCGCCCGCAACAGGTACAACTGAAAACGCCAGTTCCCCGCCAGATCGGCCCCCGCGCGCTCTTCCAGCGCCAGCCAATGCGCCAGCGTCGCGTCGATGCTCTCGTTTTCCAGCGCCGGCCCGACCCAGTTCGCTTCCAGCATGTACAGGCCTTCCGCGACGTCATCCGCGTACGCATCGCCGAAAAACGCCCGGCCGTATTCCCGCACGATTTCCTTCACGTCCGCGTCCGGATTCCACGCCAGCGCCGTCCAGATCATCTTGTTCAGATCGTCGTGGCAGCCATCCGAATACGACACAAACCCCGCCGCCAGCGGCGCAAACACGTTGTGGATGTGCGACGTGCCGAGCGGCCGCGGGTTCGAACATTCGCGGCTGATCAACTGGGAAAACGCCCGGTCCCAGTCCGGAACCGGATACTGGCACCGCACATTGTGCGTGATGTCCGGGTACCGCCGAATGGGATAGCGCTCCGGCGTCCGCTCCCGCATTTCCTTCATGGTGATCTGCGTCCACGGCCCGAAAATCACGCCCGTCAGCCATTCGGGCTGCTGTTCCTGGAGGTACCCGAAAAAGATCTCGTTCTGTTCATCCGTAAACCCCTGGTTCGACACCCAGAGGCCCGCCTCCGGGAAGTGTTTCCGCAACACCTGGACCATCTCCGCGAGCCACGGCATCAGGTCCTGCGGTTCCGTGTCTCCCGGGTCGCCGCCCGGCACCATCACATGATCGATCGCCGGATACTGCGCGAACATCGCGTCCCGCACCTCCAGCGCCTGCCGGTACTCTTCCGGATTCCGCACGTCCTCCGCCAGTTCCAGGAACAGCCACACATCGATGCCATACGGCGCCAACATCCCCGAGATCTTCCGGTTCATCTGCTCCTGAGGCACCGGCATCACCGGACTCTGGTCTTCTTCTTCATTAAAACTCGGGATCACTTCCACCGAGTTTGCGCCGAAAATGATGCAATCCCGCACATACTGCTCGTACGTGTCCACGGTCCACGCATCGTAGCTGTTCGCCGTGGCGCGGTAGCCAATCTGGTGGCCCCGCATCGCATACACCGGCGCTGTCGAGATCGACAGACTCTCCGGAAGCGCGATGCTTCCCTTCGCCAGGCTCGCCGAACGAATGAACTGGCCTACCGCATACAGGGCGCCCCGTTCATCATGTCCAACCAGGTACAGCGTGCCGCCATCGCGATGCGCCGCGTACCCGTCCGCCTTGTCCGGCACGGTCACACCCGCCGGCAGCGAAAACGACGCCGGCAACGCCGCCGCCGTGCCCAACACGATCGCCGGACCCTCTCCGGACGCCGGACCATCGCCCACCGCAAGCTGGACCCCGCTGCGCTTCGCGACCTCCTGCTGAAGCATCTCCGCGGCTTTCCCCAGCAACGCATTCCCCGAAGGAACATACACCCGCGCCTGCGACCAGTCGGCCGCTGCCGTCGCCGCCGGGGCTTCCGCCGGTGCCGCCGGCGTTTCAACCGGCGCGCCCGGCGCGTCAGGCGCAACCGGCGCGGGCGCGGGCTTCTCCTGAACGCACGAAGCCACGCAGCACACCAGCACAAGCGCCAGCGCTTTCATCATCCTCTCCGCCGCAACACCGAAACGCATCATGAGTACCTCCTCCTGGGGTTATGTTTCCTGCGTGTATCGCCGCCCGCGCCGCACCGCCCCCGCGCACGGCCGACAATCGGGAAAACAAGGCACTATAACATTCATCGACGGAAAAGCGCAAAACCAGCCGCGTGTTCATTAACGAACAATGTAGACGACACGCCTCCATTCTTGTCTTCCGGGGGCGACCTGGATGCAGCCCCGTAGGGGCAACCGAGAATGGCCCGGGGCAAGTCTCGGAGGAGAGGACGGAGAACGGGGACATGTTCCAAGCGCCGTCCCCGGCGCGACTACGTGTCCCCGTTCTGATGACCGGCGAAGGTGCCAGTCCCGCACCCGAGGAGATCCGGAGAAGAGGGCGAAGAACGGGGACATGTTCCAANNCAACGTGTCCCCGTTCGGATGATCGGCGACGGCGCCGACCCCTTCTTCCCATCAGAAAAAAACGGCACGAGCCGGGAGCATCGCTGCTCCCGGCTCCTTGCCTATACTTCACACAACCCCGCTTACGCGCGGCTGCGCATCAGACAGAAACTCGCCGGATCACGGGAAGCTGGCCGCCTCAGGCGCCCACGCCGGTGTCCGATACGCGAATTCGCTGACCGGCCACAGGTCGCTGCCATGATACCGGGCCCACTCCACATGGCCGTCCATGAACAGGCAGTTCACGCCACCCGGGATGTGGTTAAACCGGTCGGCCTGCGCGCCGCCGCCGCCCGCATCGTACGCACGGCTTTCGTCGTACATCACGATGAGGTTCGACTGGGCCTGGGCCGCCCCCGCCGGATTGTTGATGTCGGTGATGCAGAACCGCTCGACGCCTTCACGAAGACGCCGAATGGTGATCGTCTTGCCCGAGGGGAGCTGCGTCGTCCAGTCCGTGTCGCGATAGCCCCACGCATTGTTGTTGATTTCCGTCGAAGCGCCCGGCCACAGACCGGCCACGTTGCTGCTCTCCATGCACATGCCAACCGCCCAGTAGTCGTCCAGGTTGGTCAGCCACGACTGCTCGATCACGCGGGCATAGTACTTGTACGCGCGCACATCGGTGAACTTCCCTTTGTAAAGATCCGTGTGCCAGTACGGCGCGCACGCATTCGGATTCAGACCGCAATCGTAGAACCGCGCCTTGGCGCTCGTCTCGAATGCCGTGGTAACCCGGGGCGCGACTTCCTTGCCGTAGCAGGGATTGTCTTTCTCATTGTTCGTGGTGGCGTAGGTCACAACGCTCACATCGCAGCCGCCGAGCACGTTGCGGGCCAGCGAGAAGTCGGTTCCCTTATAATCGTCATACCGGCCGGCTGACGGGCACGCGGCCACCATCACATCCGTCAAGTATTCCGGGTACACCTGCCACATCCCGATGAAATTCGCCATTTCCTTGGTTGCGCTGAAACTGGTGTTGGTGTGGTCAATGCTCGCCTGGGGCCAGATCTCGCCTTTCGACTCGTTGGCGAACATCTTGCACACCAGACCCAGCTGCTTCAGGTTGTTCTGGCAGCTCGAACGCCGCGCCGCTTCGCGGGCCCGGGCCAGTGCCGGAAGAAGAATCGCGGCCAAAATGCCAATGATCGCGATGACTACCAGCAACTCGATGAGCGTAAAGCCTTTTCTGGATACCATATCAATGTCTCCTGCTTGATTCGTTCAAAACCAATACACAATCCAGCACGTCGTCACGTCAGCGCAGCCGTCCAGGCCTGCATGCTGACGCCGATGGGGTATCAAAGACGGTCGCGCGTTTCTCCCTCCCCCTCGTCACGGGATGCCTGGCGGCGAATCACAACACACCAATCCGCGCCACGCCCCCCTGCCTGTGAAACCCGGGAAACAACCTGAGCCTCTGCGTACCCTCTCGTGTCAGCGGCAACGGACTTGACCGAGCCCTGCGCCCCCGGTTCAGGCCTGGTCAAAGCAAGCGAGTGCCTCAGATTGACGTGTGGTACGAAGACCGTTGTATAAACGCTCGTCACCCACCTCATGGACGAGGACAGGACGGCCACCTTGGCCTCCGTACCCGTACACCCGAATTCTAGGCGTATTATTGCCCCGCGAAGAACTCGTGTCAAGCGGATCTTTCGGTATGTGCGGCGGGGCAACCCGCCCGCGCAACGAACCAAACCGAGGCCTGTCCGGATTGGTCCTCCTGGACGGCTTGGCGGCGTTGTGTGAGGCAATTAACCCTCTCACCGCAGTTGACACCAGCGATCCGGATGCAGGCGAGACGCCTGCGCTACAAGATCCCCGTTCTTTTCCGGAGGTTCTGAGCCTCTGCGTCCTCTGTGGCCCATCCTCCCACTCCGGAAAAACGGTACGAGCCGGGAGCATCGCTGCTCCCGGCTCTGTGCCTTTACTTCACGCGGCGCACCTGCGCGGCGGCCGCGCCATAGGCGCTGATATTCGCGATCACGGAAAGTCCATGCCGGAGGTGATACCCGCCGGGTATTCATACGCGAATTCGTTGACCGGCCAGGCGTCGCTGCCATGATAGCGGCCCCATTCCACGTGACCGTCCATGAAGAGGATGTTCATACCGCCGGGGATGTGGTTGAAGCGGTTGGCATCCACGCCGCCACCGCCCGCGTTGTACGCACGGCTTTCATCATACATTACCACGATGTTCGACTGGGCCTGCGCCGAGCCCGACGGATTGTTGATGTCGGTGATGCAGAACCGCTCGATGCCTTCACGCAGGCGCCGGATGGTGATGTTCTTCCCGGAAGGCAGGGTGACATTGAAATCGTTGTTACGGTTCTGCCAGAAGATGCTGCTTGAAGCGTCGCGGTAAGTGGCTGGGGAGGTACCCGCCGGAGCGCTACCCGAAATGCCCATGATGAACCCGCCGACCACATAGTAGTCGTCCACCGTGTTGGTCATCCAGCTCTGCTCGATCATGCGGCCGAAATACCGGTAGCTGCGCACGTCCGTAAACTTGCCAATGTACAGGTCGGTGTGCCAGTACGGCGCGCACGCATTCGGATTCAAACCGCAATCGTAGAACCGCGCTTTGGCGTCCGTGTCGAAGACCGTCGTGACACGGGGCGCGGCTTCTTTGCCGTAGCAGGGGTTGTCTTTCTCGTTGTTCGTGGTGGCGTAGGTAACGAAATTCTCGTCGCAGCCGGCCAGCACGTTGCGGGCCAGCGTGAAGTCGGTCGCTTTGTACTCGTCATAGCGGCCGGCCGAGGGACACGCCATGATCATGACGTCCGTGCAGTATTCCGGATAGACCTGCCACACGCCCATGGCCGCAGCCATCCTTTTGTTGGCGACGTCGGTATCGGTGTTGGTGTGGTCAATGCTGCAATAGGGCCACATCTCGCCCTTCGACTCGTTGGCGAACATCTTGCACACCAGACCCCACTGCTTGAGGTTGTTCTGGCAGCTCGAACGCCGCGCCGCTTCGCGGGCCCGGGCCAGTGCCGGAAGAAGAATCGCGGCCAGAATACCAATGATCGCGATGACTACCAGCAACTCGATGAGCGTAAAGCCCTTCTTATTCGATATCATTATGTGGACTCCTTTTCCTGTTTTGCTCAAAACTCCGCTTAAGGTATTCACAACGAAAGATACCAAATGCCTGTCGATTCTGCTCCTTTCTTATCCTTCCTGAGGACTCCGCGCCCCGAGTGCCGGCGTGTCCTCATGACCCCGCTCCTCAATGTGCCATTTGTGGAAACCGCGACAGATCCCGTGCCTGCGAGATGCGCCACAGCCCCACCGGACACCCGGAGCCTTCAAGGTGCCCTTTCCATTCGCCCTGACCGGGATTCGCGTGCCCCCGCAACCGCTGATCAAACCCCCTCAGGACGCCCGGAGCCTAAACTGTCTACTGCTCACACACAGGGAACGCACCTCAGGGCACCCCACCCGCCAGTGTCGAAAGTCCGCTCCGAACCGTCAGCCCGTTACCCAGCGTGCCCCGCTACCTTCGACCCGCGCCCCGAACCGGGGGACGCCTCGCGCTGCGAACGGGTCAGATAACGCCTGTGTTCCCATGAGCCAGCCGATACGTTCAATTCCGCCTCGGCATTCGACGCAAGTATTCTGCAAAAAAGCCGTAAAGCTTCTTACCTGTTACAAGTATTACACTGGATTCCTTTCTTGTCAAGATCCCCGTGAAACCCGAAAAACGGGAGAGCGCCTGGACCACCGAGTTTAAAAACATCGAGAAAGAGCGGGGATCTTGCAGCGCAGGCGTCTCGCCTGCATTCCTGGCTTCCGGTGGATGGTATGGACGGTATGGACGGTATGGACGGGGATGCCTGCGCTACAAGAGGCTCCCGATTTCTTTAGAATGTCCTCCTTGGTGGCTTTGCGGCTTTGTGTGAAGCAATTATCCCTCTTATCGTTCACACCAAGACACAAAGACACAAAGGTTGTCGTGTTACCGAGCGGCCCCGGCCCGGCATGCTTTTTCCTTGTAGCGCAGGCGTCTCGCCTGCATTCTTGGCTGGTTCGAACGGGGACACGTAGTCGCGCCGGGGACGGCGCTTGCAACATGTCCCCGTTCTCCGTCCTCTTCTCCGGAGCTCCTCGGGCGTGGGCTCGCCGCCCCCGGCGGTCATCCGAACGGGGACACGTAGTCGCGCCG
>DDYW01000105.1 GCA_002348185.1 Candidatus Hydrogenedentes bacterium UBA2224
AGACGCCTGCGCTACAAGAAAGAAGGATGCCGGACTGTTCGGGTGATCGGGGCGTGGGGCACAACGCACGCGAGCCGCAACAGTCATGCTGGATCGGTTGCCATCATCCGGCGAACGAGGCGAGTGCTCTCGCTGCTCGAACCAGTAGAGGGGGATGGACGCCCGGGCGGATGGTCACGGGGCCGGATGCTGAATACGTTCGCGGCGCAGCCAGCAGGTGGCACAGGCCGTGTCGCAGAGGTAGCCGGTGGGGTGGGCCTGGAGGAGAGCGACGGCGGCGTTCAGGAGGGGTTTCATGTCGCACAGCATGGCGCGGGCTTTCCCGACGCGTCCATCGCGGATCAGTCCGGCCTGACGAAAACTCTTCTCGAATTTGGGAAAACCGCGGCTGCAGCCGGGGATGATCTCGACGGGCACCTCTTCGACGGCGCCGCCGGGGAGCGCGCGGAGGGCTACGGGCTCGAAACCGGCGCAGGGCAGGTGGAGGTAGGGCACGCGGGCGTAATACTCGGCCAGGTGCAGGAGGGTGCACGATTCGAAGCCGCACCCGATCAGGAGGACCTTCGCGTCCAGCTCCTGGAGACGATCCAGCGGCGAATTCCTGCCCACGGGCAGGGCGGCGTTGTGTTCGGCCAGGATTTCAGCGGCGCCTTCGCCGATGCCCGCGGCGGAATGGGTGGGGCTTGCGCTGCGGATGACGCCGGGCTGCTTGCGCGCCAGCTCGGGCCAGATGCCGATCGAGGGGTCTTCCGCAGATCGGGGTGAAACGGAGGACAGTCCACCGCGCCGCGGCACGAGTAGGTGTGTGTGGGGAAGAACAGCGCGCCGTGCGGGCCGGGCACGTGAAGGTACGCAGCGAACAGATTGGGGACGTCGCTGCGCGGGATTCGGGTCTTCCGCAGTCCGGTATGCACAAAGAGGCGGTCGCCGGGAACGACTCCGATGTCGCGGAGCTGCCCGGCCAGGCGGTCCGGCGTCCAGTTTCGGAAACTAAACCACATGGCGTTAGACCTGTTGCGGCCCGGCGGCCACCCGGAACAGCCGCGCGGCGTTCGAGCTTGTCCATTCCGCGAACTCCGCCAGTGTAACGCCTTTCAGGTCCGCAACACAGCCTGCGGTGTGGTGGATGTGGAGGGGCTCGCAGCGTTTTCCCCGGACGGGCTGGGGAGCGAGGTAGGGGCTGTCGGTTTCGATGAGGATGCGGTCGATGGGCACGACGGCGGCGGCCTGGCGGAGGGGTTCCGCCTTTGGAAACGTGATGTTTCCGGCAAACGAGACGTGGAAGCCCAGTTCGACGCACTTCGCGGCGAACGCCGCGCTGCTGCCGAAGCAGTGCATGATGACGCCGGGCAGGCGGTCGCGGGCGTTGGCGAGGATGGCGGCGGTATCGTCGTCGGCGTCGCGGTTGTGGATGATGACGGGCAGGCGGAGGGTCGCGGCGAGTTCGAGCTGGGCTTCGAACGCGCGCCGCTGCTCGGCGGGAGAGGTTTCGGCGTACCGGTAGTAGTCGAGACCGATCTCGCCGATGGCGACGACGCCCTGGCTGGCGGCCAGGCCGGAGAGGAGTTCGAGGGCGGAGGCATCCAGCCGGCCGGCATGGTAGGGATGGAGCCCGACGGCGGCGTAGACCTGGTCACGGATCATGGCAACGGCGCGGCGGCTGGTGTCGAGGTCATCGCCGACAACAAGCAGCCAATCGAGTGCGTCGAGGCTGCGCTCGAGCACCGCGGCGCGGTCGTCGTCAAAGCGGTGGTCCTGGAGGTGGCAGTGTGTGTCGGCGAGGGGCATCAGCCCGCCGCCCCGCCGGCATTCCCGGGGGCGCCGCCAGGGTTTCTGGACTTTTTGCGGCGCCGGCGCCGCGGGCGGCGTTTGGCCGTTGAGGAATCGCCGGACTGCGAGGGGTCTTGGGGAGCGCGGCTTGGCGCCGGTTGGGGAGCGGGTTCGTCGGCGGGTAGTTCGCCGGGCTCTTCCTCGAATACGTCCACGATGGGGTCCTCGGAGGTTTCGGCGGCGATGATTTCCTCATCGGGTTGTTCGGCGAGCTCGTCGTCGAGTTCCGCGTCCTCTTCGGTCTCGACGGGAACCTCGGCACGCGCGGCGGCCCTGAGTCTTCGCGGGTCGACGTACATCTCGTTTTCGTATGCGAGGCAGCACAGGAGGCGGCCGCATTGGCCGCTGATTTTGGAGGGGTTGAGGGATAGATTCTGCCGTTTGGCCATCTTCATGGAGATGGGTTTGAACTCGGTGAGCCATGAAGCGCAACAGAGTTCGCGGCCGCAGATGCCCAGCCCGCCGACGATCTTGGCTTCGTCGCGCACCTGGATGTGGCGCAGTTCGATGCGGGTCTTGAGATCCTGGGCGAGGTCGCGGACGAGTTTTCGGAAGTCAACGCGTTCGGCGGCGGTGAAGTAGAAGATGACCTTGTGCTTGTCGAAGGTGTATTCGACGTCGACCAGTTTCATGGGGAGCTTGTGGAGGCTGATTTTTTGCGCGCAGATATCCTTTGCGCGGTCCTCTTCGCGTTGAAGTTGGCTGAACGTGGTTTCGTCGGCGAGGGTGGCCCGGCGCACGACGGTCATCTTGATGAGTTCTTTCATGCCCTCGGGGCAGTCTTCGGGGGCGACAATGCACAGTCCGTATTCGAGGCCCCGGTCGCTGCGCACGATGCATTTGTCGTGGCGTTTGAGGGGGATATCTTCGCACAGGAACGTGAAGACCCGGGTGGGTTTGCGAAGGCGTATTCTAACGGTCTGCATCTATATACCACTCCTCCCTGGAGGCTACCTGGCCGCCAGCGCGAAAAACAGGTCGCGAAACACGCGTTCCTCGTTCACGAACCGGTCGAGGTAATACCGCGCCTTTTCCACCGCCGCGATCTTCTGGTCGGGGGCGCTCGAGACCCGCTCGCGGAACCGGTCCAGGCAGTCCCGGTTAAGGATCTTGCTTTCGTTTGCCGTGGCCGCGAAGACCATTTCGTCGCGGTACCACGTTTCCCACAGGAACAGGTAATCCAGTATAGCACGGCGAATTGCCGCGGCGGTATGAGCGAGCCGGAGCTCCTTGAGCGCTTGCTTGTCCTGGACGTCCGCGGCGTCGTTGTGATCGATTTTCAGTTCGGCGTCGATGGCGGCCTCAATCTGCTTACGTTGCGCTTCAAGGTTTTTGGCAAACTCTTCAGCCAACTCGACGGGGTCGTTGCCGTCGCGCAATTGCCCGACGATGTGGAGGGCGATATCGCGCTTGTCGGAATCCACGAGATCCAGTGCGCGGTCCATGCGTCCCTGAGAGAGCGCGGCGATGGCCTCGGCCCTGTCGTGGAGAAGGTCCCGTTCGCGCCGCAGCAGGTCGAGTACGGTCTCGGGACGGAGGCTTCGAAAGCGTACCAACTGGCACCGCGACCGGATCGTGGGCAGCAACTCGCGGGGAAACTCGCTGATGAGAATGAACAAGGTGCGGCCGGGCGGTTCCTCGAGCATTTTGAGGAAATGGTTCTGCGCCGCGAGATTCATACGCTCGGCGTCATGAAAGATCACGGTGCGCCATTGCGATTCGAACGGGCGCAGGGAACAGATCTCGTTGACGTCGCTGATGTCGTCCACGGAAATGGTTCGCGACTTGGCTTTGGGCGTGATGGTATTGACGTCGGGGTGGTTTCCGTGGATGACTTTGCGACAGGGCAGGCAGGCGTCGCAGGCGTCGTCCGGGCGTTCCTTGCAGTTGAGGGCCTTGGCCAGTTCGAGAGCGGCGAGCGCTTTGCCCACGCCGCCGGGTCCCCAGAAGAGCAGGGCGTTTGGGATGCGGCCCTGGCTGAGGATCCGGCGCATGAGGCGCACAGCGACTTCCTGATCTCTGACGTCCGAGAAACTCACGGCTGCTCCAGGACCATTCGAACCAGTTCGTAGATGGCCGCGGCGACCGCCTCGGGGGGCTGTGCGGCGTCGACGACCTTCACGCGTTCCGGTTCGGATTCGGCGATGCGCAGAAACTCACGGCGCACGCGCTGATGAAACTCGAGGGGTTCGCGCTCGATGCGGTCGCGCGTGCGGGCCGCGGCGGCCCGTTTGAGGCCCTCCTCGGCGGGGATATCGAGCACGATGGTGAGGTCGGGCCAGACCGCGCCGGTGGCCAGACGGTGGAGGTTGCGGACGGTGTCGCCGGGCAGGACGCGCCCCGCGCCCTGGTAGGCGGTAGTGCTGTCGGCAAACCGGTCGCAGATGACGATGGCGCCCTCGTCGAGCGCGGGCCGGATGCGTTCGGCGACGTGTTGCGCGCGGGCGGCCTCGTAGAGCAGGAGTTCGGCCACGGGCGACAGGGCGGTGTTCGCGGGATCGAGGAGGATGTCGCGAATGGCCTCGGCGATGGGGGTGCCGCCGGGCTCACGGGTGAGCAGAACGCGGCGGCCTTCCCTTTCCAGGCGGTCGCGGAGCAGGGTCATCTGCGTGGTTTTCCCGCAGCCTTCGACGCCTTCCAGCGTTATGAACGCACCGTTCATGGCTCTCCCAGTGCTTTTGCGCGCGCCTCCCGGGCCTGTTCAAAAAACGCCTCGAGCGCGTCGGCGTGGCCCTCGTCCACCATGCGCCGGACCTCGGCGAGATCGTGTATCAGGGCATCGAGACCTTCCGCGATGGCGGCCGGGTTGGTGAGGCAGATGTCGCGCCAGAGTTCGGGGCGGCCGTCGGCGACGCGCGTGACATCGCGGAACCCGGCGCCAACGACGGGCCGGACATCGCCCGCGGCCGCGGCCAGACGCGCAATGCATCCTGCGACGATGTGGGGGATGTGGCTGGTGCGCGCGACGAGCGCGTCGTGGAGGGCGGGCTCGAGCGGCACGACCCGCGCGCCGACGGCTTCCCAGAGGGTCGTGATTCGGGCGCGCGCGTCCGTGGCGCGGGGGGCGGCGTCGACGATGGTGACGCAGCCCTCGTAGAGGGACGGGGTCGCGAACTCGGGGCCGGATTTTTCGGAGCCGGCCATGGGGTGGCTTCCGACAAAGCGCAGCGGGGCGGGCCAGGTGCGCGCGGCGTGCGCGCAGATGACGGCCTTGGTGCTGGCGACGTCGGTGACGAGCGCGGAGGGCGAGCATGCGGGCCGGATCGCGTCCAGGATGGTCGGCACGCCCGCGGCGGGCGTGCACACGACGACGAGATCCGCGCCGCGGCAGGCTTCGGCGGGGTCGAAGAAGGCGGCGTCGATGATGCCAAGCGCAGCGGCCTGATCCAGGGTTCGGGGGCTGCGTCCAACGCCGCGCACGGTATCCGCCAGGTTTCGGGTCTTCATGGCCAGGGCGAGCGAACCGCCCAGGAGCCCTACACCGATGATGGTTACGGCGCCGTAGCGTGGTGTCACGCCCCTCCCTCCGCGACAGCGATGGCCTCGGCGATGTCGATGGCGCCGAGATACAGAGCGCGCCCGATGATGACCTCATCCACGCCGTCTGGTTCGATTTCCTTTAAGCGCTGGACATCCTGGATGGACGACACGCCGCCGGACGCGGTTACGGGGATGCCGATGGCGCGGGCGATGGCCCGGGTGGCGGCGATGTTGGGGCCTTGCATCATGCCGTCGCTGTTGATGTCGGTGTAGATGATGCGGGCCACCCCGGCCTGTTCCATCTCCCGGGCGAATTCCAGGGCGCTGGTGGCGGTGGTATCGCGCCAGGCGCTGAGGGAAACGCGTCCGTCGCGGGCGTCGACGCCGACGGCGATTTTTCCGGGATGGGCGGCGATGGCCTGCCGGAGAAAGTCGCGGTTGCGGTAGGCGGCGGTGCCCAGGATGACGCGCTCGGCGCCGGCGTCGGCGGCGGCATCGACGTCGGCCATGCCGCGAATACCCCCGCCGATTTCGAAGGGGATTCCGGCCGTGTTCAAGGCGCGCAGGGCGTCGAGGGCGCACAAACGGCCTTCGCGCGCGCCATCGAGGTCGACGATATGGACGAGTCCGCGGACCGCTTCAAACCACTTGCGGGCCTGGTCGACCGGGTCGTCGGCGAAGATGGTTTCCTGCCCGTAGTCGCCCTGCACCAGATTGACGCAGCGCCCACCGCGGATATCGACGGCCGGTACAATTTGCATGGCGGCCCCGCCTAGTCGAGTTCGGCTTTGGCTAATTCCACCAGCTTCGTGAAGCCGGCTTCATCGGATACGGCCATCTCGGCGAGCATTTTGCGGTTGACGTCGATGTTGGCTTTGCGGAGGCCGAGGATGAAGCGGCTGTAGGGCATGCCGTTGGCCCGTGTGGCGGCATTGATGCGCGCGATCCAGAGTTTGCGGAAATCGCGTTTGCGCACTTTGCGGTCGCGATAGGCGTAGACGCCGGCGTGCTCGACGGCCTGGCGGGCGGTCTTGATCAGGCGATGGCGGCTGCCCCGGTATCCGGACGCGAGCTTGATAAACTTCTTGCGGCGCTGGCGCGACGCAGGCGAATTTGTTGAACGTGGCATGACTCAAATCCTCACGAGGTTGACCGTCCTGCGGACGGCGGTCGTTCTATTTCTCCGGATGGTTTACCCATAGGGGAGCATTCGCTTGACGCGGTCGGTGTCTTCGGGGCCCAGGATCTCGGCCCTTCGAAGGCTGCGGCGGCGTTTGGCGGACTTGTGGGTCTTCAAGTGGCTCGCGAAGGCTTTGTGCCGCTTGATTTTTCCGGTCTTGGTGAGTTTGAACCGCTTGGACGCGGATTTGTTGGTTTTCATTTTCGGCATTCGGTTTCCTCCTTCCTGTCTGGCTTACGGGTCGCAACGTGAGACCGGCGGCTCGTTCCTGCCGGCGCCCCCTGGGGGCCGGCAACGACGAGACGGACCACTCTGCAACATGGCGAGGTGCGGGCTCGGCCCTCCCCGCCGTGCGGTCTCCTTGCGCACCCGGTAAACCGGCAGGTTGTTTCGTTTCGAACGTGCGCGGCCACTGGCCGCCGCGGTTAAGCCTGCGGTTCGGTTTTGGCGCCGGCCTGCTCGGCCGCGTTCTCCGGGATTTCCTCCACGGAGGGCTGACGCGGCTCCTGGCGCGGCTTTTTCAGTGCGTTCTTTCCCGGCGTCAGCATCAGGATCATGTTGCGCCCCTCGAGGCGGGCGCGGCTGGCGTCGGGCGGATCGTCCAGCAAATCGGTTGAGGCTTCCACGACGCGGGCCAGAATGTCGCGTCCGAACTCGGGATGCGTCATCTCGCGTCCGCGGAACATGATCGTCACCTTCACCTTGTTTCCATCCTGGAGAAACTCCCGGACATGGCTGGTCTTGTAGTCGAAGTCGTGTTTGTCGATCTTCGGACGGTACTTGACCTCTTTGACGGTCACGACATGTTGATGCTTCTTGGATTCCTTGGCGCGCTTGCTTTGCTGGTACTTGTACTTGCCGAAGTCGAGGATGCGGCACACGGGCGGCCGGGCGTTGGGAGCGACCTCGACGAGGTCCAGTCCCCGCTCTTCCGCTTCGCGCAGCGCGTCTTCCGGGCTCATGATGCCCAGTTGCTCGCCCTCGTCGTCGATCACGCGCACTTGCCGGGCGCGAATACGCTCGTTTATGCGTATCCGGCCGGTTCCATCTGTCCTGGCGATAGTTCATCCTCCCTGGGGAGATCCCCATCCTGTTCCCGGGGACAGGCGCCCCATCCGCAGCGCCGTGCTCACAAAAAAAGCGCGGCAAAGAGCGCCAGCCCTCTGCCGCGACATGATGCACATCACGCAGGAACCCGAGGTTCGTGAACCGTGCTGGCTGGCATCAAGCCGCCGCAGGGTGAGAAGCCGGCGCTTCTTCTTCGTTAAATTGTGAGCAGAGCTTACCAGAATTGGCCATGGGCTGTCAATTTCGTAAATGGCTGGATAACATGAGGAAACCTCCACGAGGCCGGTGCCGGTGGA
>DDYW01000187.1:0-2635 GCA_002348185.1 Candidatus Hydrogenedentes bacterium UBA2224
GGGATCATCCGTGTAGAGCCGGTACACGCCCAGGGTTCGCAGGCGCCGCATGCGCGCCGCGTCGTTGACGGTCCATGCGCCCGGCTCAAAGCCCGCGTCCGCAATGGCCTTCACCACGTCTTCCGTGAGCGCCTCATGATGGACCACGATGCTCTCGAACCCCCACTGCCGGGCGATGGAAAGGTCGCGCGCCAGATCAAAGCCGCGCGACCAGTCCCAGAACACATGCAGCGACGGATCCAGCGCCTTCACGCGCGTCATTCTGCTCAAATCCCCATCGTTGAAACCCACCCAGGCCTCCGCTTTCATCCGTTTGACCAGCGCCACCGCCTCGTCCACGATGGGCTGCTTTGGCTGAATGCTCACCCGGGTGCGGCGCTGCGCCAGGACCCGCTGGAGCACGTCCTCGAGCAACGGCGCGCGCTGCGGCGGGCAAGCCTCCACGGAGAGGCCGTTTTTCACGCGAAACGCGTAGGCCACGTCCACCCGGGCCAGCTCCTCATACGTCACCTCGGCCACGTTGACCGTGCGGTCGCCAACGCGCGCGGTGTCGGCGTCATGAATCACCGCAAGTTTCCCGTCTTTCGTGCGATAGATGTCCAACTCGATCCAGTCCACGCCCAGGGCGAGCGCGCTTTCGAACGCGGGCAGCGTGTTCTCGGGATATTCCGCCGCGTTGCCTCGGTGCGCCGTCACGCCATTGTTCAAAAAACCCTCTCCCGCGCCAAGAAACATCGCTCCCGCCATCGTCAATGCAATCAGGCGCACGATGCGTTCACTCCGCACCGGCCGCCGCATCCTCTCCCAGTTCTTTCATGAGATATTCGCGCAACGCGGCGGCATTGCTGTGTTCCGCGTCTTTCGCTCCGAAGACCAGGGTCACGCGTCCGGCGCGCGCCTGTTCGAGCAGTGACGCGACCCCCGCGCGGTTCGCTTTCAGCTCCTGCCAATACCGTTTCTTGAATTCTGCCCATTTTTCGGGGTCATGGCCGAACCACTGCCGAAGCTGGGTGCTGGGCGCGACGTCTTTGTTCCACGCGTCCACACTGGCGGCCTCCTTCGAAACACCCCGCGGCCAGATGCGGTCCACCAGCACCCGATAGCCGTCGTTCTTTCCCGGCGCTTCATACACCCGGCGAATCTGAATGCGCATGGCTCGTTTCCTCCCGCGTTCCCGCTCCCAATCACTCCGGCAGCGCGTCCTGCCAGGCTTTGGGAACCGTCGCCACACACACGTCGGGCGAGCCCAGCAGATGCGACGTGAACACAACCTGTTGTCCCGCGCGGTCCCATCCGACGTGTGGATGTTCGCCCTTGCCGTAAGTCCGGTGCCCGGCGGTTAACAGGCGGGGCCGGCTGGTCTTGCCCTCGAACAGCATGATGTCGCCGTGCCAGTTATCGGCAGCCGCCCAGCGGCCGTCTTCGCTTCCCGAGGCGTGCCACCAGTTGCGCTTCGCAATCTCCGACTCGCTGCCCCCCGGCCACCACGCGCCTTCCCCGATGATCCGGACCTCGCCCGTGCGCATGTCCAGCACTTTCACATGGGAGTCTTCGCCCGGTTTGGGATGGATGCCGCCGCAGAACAGAAGCTGGTCCTTCACCCACCACGACTCGTGGGTCACCAGTTCGTTCTCCCACGCCCGGTACGGATTCCTCGGAACGCCGTCGCGCGTATCGACCACCATCAGCCGCTGCGGGTGCCCCGCGTAACTCAAGAGGTTCGGATCGGTCCGGCTCCATTGAACGTGCACGTGGTACGTGTCGGGATCATCGAACCGGCACAACTCGCGGATGGCTCCGCTGGCCACATCAATCACCAGAATGGCCGGCTTGTCCTCCGTGTCCGCCCCGCGCACGCCGACGCTCAAGCGCGTGCCGTCGCAGCTCTCATTCAGCGCCGTGTTCGTCGCGACGGCGGGCAGCTCGCATATCACCCGTTCCGTAACCGTCACGTCCGACGGCTGGTCCGTCGAGTCAGCGGACGCCGCAATCGCCAGCGTCAATTCCAGGATGCGGTTTCCCCGCAGGGCAAAGAAGCGGGGGCCGGTCAATGCGGCGGTGGCGCCGCCCAGCGCGCCTTCCGCGGTCGTGAAACTCACCAGCTCGCCCGTCTCGACCAGGTAGCCCATCAGACCGCCCTGGGCGCGGTTCGAATTGAACAGGATCACCGAACCATCCGACAACCACGACCGGTCATGAAAATACAGGTTGGTGTCCGTGCTGTCCCCCGTGGTCAGAAACGTGAGCTCGGCGCCCGTCTGGGCATCCGTGACCATACGGCGCTCGCTGGGAAGCACCGTCCCGCGATATACCGTCTGTGCCGCCGGCGCAGACGCGATCAACACGACAAGCCCGCAGCCAATCAGAAAACGTCTCATTCTGAGGATTCCTTATTAAGTCCGGTTGTTCGCCAAAGAGGATGATAGCCAAAAGCCCCGCCAAATCCCAATCCGCAAACTGCATCCGTGGTGTCTCCGCGGGCATGGGCGTGCACCCTGGGATCGCCGAGCGCCAGTTCGGCATATTTGTTTCTTGTAGCGCAGGCGTCTCGCCTGCATCCGGATCGCCCCCAGAGAAAGAGAATGACCCCGCGAAAGAAGATCCGGAGGCGAAGACAAAGAACGGGGACATGTTC
>DDYW01000187.1:2641-10816 GCA_002348185.1 Candidatus Hydrogenedentes bacterium UBA2224
GCGACAACGTGTCCCCGTTCGAATGGCCGCCCCTCACCGTCCAGTCATCTGCCAGACGGGAGATCGCCCGCTCAGTCGATTTTCACGCGGGTACAGCGGGCCTTGGCCTCGGGGGTCTTCGGCAGCGTCACCGAGAGCACGCCTTTCCGGTATTTGGCCTTACTCTGGCCGGGATCGACTTCGCAGGGAAGCGCCACGGAACGGTAAAACGAACCGCAGGCGCACTCGGAATAGTGATACAGACGCCCCTTCTCCTCGTGCGTGGATTTCCGCTCGCCGCGAAGGATCAGGCGTTGTCCCTCGACCTCCACATTGAAGTCGCTCTTGTCGAGACCCGGCAGTTCCGCCGTCACGACGATATCGTCATCGGTTTCTTCCAGATCGATGACCGGTCCGCCGCTGGCGATGAACCGGTGCGGCCAATCGCGCAGGTCTACGCGCGATTCGCGCCGCCATTCCTCAGGCAGCCACCGGTCGAACGTATGCATGACGCGATCCCGGAGTTCGTCAACCGAACTGCACCAGTGGGCCGGGAGCAGTTTCGTCATGGCACGTCACCTCCTCAAGACTCGGGTTTCGGCCGGGCGGCACGGCCCGCGCACCGCCCGGCTTTCGCTTCCTTACGATACCTGCACGGTAATCTGTTTGGGCTTGGTCTCCTCGCGTTTCGGCAGGTTGATGATCAGCACCCCGTGTTTCATCTCGGCCTTGATCCTGTCCTGATCGACCTCTTCGCTGAGCTGAAATTGACGGAAGAAATTCCGCAACTCATACTCATGCCGGAGCGCTTCTCCAGGCAATTCGCTCTTGGCCGTGGCCTTCAGCGTAAGGATGCCGTTCTCGACCCGCACATCGGCGTCTTCCTTCCCAACGCCCGGAAGATCGGCCACCACGACCAGCCCGTCCTTGTTCTCAAAAATGTCCACCGGGGGCGCCAGCGTCCGCGCTTCTTCCCGCGTGTCAGGCACGTCGGGCTGCTGCTGCTGGGTCTTCTCCGGTACCGTTGCTTCTCTCATGGTCCACACCTCCTTGCTGAAAACGTGCCGGTTTCACGGCGTCCGTACCTAGCTTACCGAGACTTCGATCTGCTTCGGTCTGGCTTCTTCCGCCTTCGGCAGCGTGATGGTCAACAGCCCATTCACATACTTCGCCTTAACCTTCGCCGCGTCCACCGCAGCCGGGAGACTCAGGGTCCGCACAAACCGGCCCGCGCTCCGTTCATTGCGGTGAAACGCCTCCGCCTTAATGTCCGGATTCACTGAGGGTTTCTCGCCGGCTATCCGCAGCACGTTCTCACGCACCGTGATGTCGAGCGACTCCGGGTCCAGGCCGGGAGCCAGCGCTTCCACATAAACCGTGTCCTGGTCCTCGTTAATGTTCAACAGGGGATAACTGCGGGCGGACAGCCCCGGCAGAAACGCCGTACGCGCCAAAGGCCATCGCCCGCCGCGGTAATCCTCGAACGCCCGTTCCACCTGGCGGCGCAACGCCTCCAATTCCTGGAAGGGGTCCCATGTCCAAAGAGCCATAGCTAATCCCTCCTTCGTTCTTCCATGCGCGTCACCGCGCGCCTGCACATCGTGTTCCGTGGATTCCAACCGGCTGCCGGTCTGTTCTTTGCCTCGATAGAAGCAAATCCGGTGCCAAGCCGCATGCAAACACGCTTTAGGCACTCCGCCGCAGAAGACCCTGCAATTGAACCACTTGCACCCGCATGCGCTCCGCGCGCCCGGCCCGCCTCGTCCAGCATAGCCCCAACCGTCACAACACGCAACGGTCTGTCGCTTCAATTTGAAACGTTTCCGGGCACGATTGGCTTTGTTTTGCCCCCTGATGTACGCTAATGCCTGTCTCAATACAGCGTCCGCGAAAATGACGGAAGGGGGAGCCGACAATGTCTTGCAGCAATTCACGCAGCACGAACCGCACTTCTACAAGACGCGTGTGGGCCGTGGCGATGCTCGCCGCCCTCGTGTGTGCCATTTCGTTCGCCTCACAGGCGGAAACGGCCGTACGCCGGGAGATCCCGCTCGACGGCCGCTGGCACATCGCCACCGACCCGGACAACGCCGGCCGCGACGCGCAGTGGTTCGCGGCGCCCCGGCCGGAAGCAAAAGAAACTCGCGTGCCGTGGATCATCCAGGCGCCATTTCCCGGATACCACGGCGTGGCGTGGTATTGGCATAGCTTTTCGCTTCCCGCGCAACCTGCCGCCCTCTCAAAATACATGCTTCGATTCTGGGCCGTGGACTACAAAGCCGACGTATGGCTGAACGGCACGTGGCTGGGCACGCACGAAGGCGGCGAATCACCGTTTATGTTCGACGCAAGCAGCGCCCTCCGGCCCGGGCAAGAGAATCTGCTGGCGGTGCGCGTGCTCAATCCCACGGATGAACCCATCGACGGCATCGTGTTGGCCCAGACGCCCCACCGGAACAAGGTGAACAACTACTGGGCGGGCGCATCGTTCAATCACGGCGGCATCACCGATTCGGTGGAACTGCTGGCGCTGCCGGCCGTCTGGCTCGAAGACCTGCATGTCCGCGCCGACGCGGCCACGGGTGCCATGCACCTGCGCGTGGGGGTGCGCAACGATTCCGGCGCCGCCGTGCCGGCGCAGCTGACCCTCGAAGCCGGTTCCGCGCGCGACGGCGCGGTCATTGCCTCCGCCACCATCCCGTGCGACGCCGCCGCGGGCAGCACCACGGCCGAATCCGAACTCCGCATCCCCTCGCACCGTCTCTGGAACCTCAACGATCCGTACCTGTACCGCGTGACCGCCCGGCTCACGGTCCCCGGACAGGACGCCGCGGATGTGCTTTCTACCCGCACCGGATTCCGCGAATTCCGCTTTGAAAACGGCTGTTTCCGGCTGAACGGCCGGCGGCTTTTCCTCAAGGGCTCGCACACCGGCAACCACTGCCCGATTGGCGCCCAGCTGCCCCATGACCCCGACATTCTGCGGCGCGACCTCCTCAACGTCAAAGCCATGGGATTCAATGCGATCCGCTTTATCGCCGGCGTGGGTACCCGCTACCAGCTCGACCTCTGCGACGAACTCGGCCTGCTGGTCTATGAGGAGTCCTACGCGGGATGGTGTATGGAATACTCCGCCCAGTTCGCCGAACGGTACGACGAATCGGTGTTCGGCATGATCCGGCGCGACCGCAACCATCCAAGCATCGTGATCTGGGGCCTCCTGAACGAGACGTCCGACGGACCGGTCTTCCGGCACGCCCTCGAGGCCCTGCCCCGGCTCCGCGCCCTCGACGATTCCCGCCTCGTCCTGCTGAACAGCGGACGCTGGGACAATCTCCATGGGGTGCAGTTTGCCGGACTGAAGTTCTGGCAAAACGCCAGCGGGACCGAGCCGTGCATCACGCTGAATGCCAACGACACGCCCCTCTCCGGACTCGGAATTACCTGGCAACCCGGCCAACTGGCCCTGCACCCCGGAGCCAGGGGCGAGTACAGCGTACTGCGCTGGACCTCCCCCGCCGCCGGTCCGGCCACCGTCAGCGCCCGCTTCACCAGCATCGCCGAACGGGCCACCACCGACGTGCATGTGCTCCACAAGGGCGCGCCGCTCTTCGATGCCCTGATCAACCTCGAAGGCAGCGGCCCCACGGCCGTCCACGAAGCGACCGTCGAGGTGGCCGAAGGCGATACCCTCGATTTTGTCGTGGGATGGGGCAACGGCGACTACGGCGCCGATACCACCGCGCTCGCGGCGGTGGTCACCCTGGCAGGAAGCGAACCGTTCGACGCCGCAACGGGCCTCTCCACCGAGTCCAACCCCGCGGGACCCTGGTCGTACGGCATGCTGCAACCCGGTCCTGCGCCCGTCGCCGCCACGTTTGCCGTCTATACCCTGGGCGACCAGTACGACGCCAACACCGGCATCGGCAGCCTGAGCAATCCCGGCTCGGACACCTGGGAGAACGTCCTCCACGACAAGCACTGCTATCCACGAGTCCCTCATTCGGCCGCCATCCTCCGCTCGCTGCGCGAATATCGGGGTGGAAACCACCCCGTCGGCCTGGGTGAAGAGGGCTACGCCCCCGAAGCGCCCGACGCGCCGGCGGACCTCCCCGTGTTCCTGTCGGAATACGGCATCGGCAGCGCGGTCGACCTCGCCCGGGTGGTCCGCCTCTACGAGCAGCTCGGCGCCGCCCATCTCGAAGACGCCCAGTACTACGCCGCCCAGCTCAACCGGTTCCTGGCCGACTGGGACCGCTGGGCCCTGAGCGACACGTTCGGGCGGCCGGAAGACTATTTCGCGGCCTGCCTGACCAAGATGGCCGGACAGCGCACGCTTGGACTCAACGCGATCCGCGCCAACCCGAATTTCGTGGGATACAGCGTCACGGGCACCGTCGACCAGGGCATGACCGGCGAAGGCCTCACCACGACGTTCCGCGAAATGAAGCCCGGCACCTTCGAGGCGATGTACGACGGATTTGCCCCGCTGCGCTGGTGTCTCTTTGCGGAACCCGCCCACCTCTACCCCGGCGAAACGGTGCGATTCGAAGCCGTTCTGGCCAACGAAGACGCCCTGTCCCCCGGCACGTATCCCGCCCGATTCCGCATCTTCGGCCCGAATCAGGAGACGGTTTTCGATGAAACCGTCGATGTTGTCATTGCCGCCCCGGAGAACGGGCAGGAGCCGCCCCTTGCTCTGCCCGTGCTCAGCCGCGAGATCCGCATTGACGGGCCGGCGGGACGGTACCGGTGCACGGCGGCGTTTGAACGCGGCGCCGCGGCGGCCGGCTACGAGGTCCCGGTATATGTGAGCGCTCCCCCGCAGGCGGCCGGGATCCCGGACACGGTGACCGTCTGGAGCGATGATCCCGCGCTGGCGGACTGGCTTGCCGCGCACGGCATTGTGCTGGCGCCGTTTAACCCCGACGCCCCCGCAAGGGCCATCCTCGTTTCCGACAAACCCGCCGCGGGCAATCCTGAGGCCGCCTGGGCCGCCCTCTATAACGCGATCCGGGCCGGCTCGACGGCGGTATTCCTGTCTCCCTCCGTGTTCCGGGACGGCGAGGACCCCCTGGCCCGCCTGCCCCTGGATCAGAAAGGCCAGCTTAAAGCCATCGGCGGATGGCTCTACCTCAAGGACGAATGGGCCCGGAACCATCCTGTCTTCGACGGATTGCCGGCCGGGGGATTGCTGGATTACCGGTTCTACCGGGAGATCATCCCCGACCTCGTGTTCGCGGATTTCCCGCCTCCGCAAGAGGCCGTCGCCGGCGCGATCAAGACGTCCCAGGCCTACGATTCCGGGCTATTGACCGCCGTCTATGCTGCCGGGGAGGGCCGCGTCGTGCTCAACACGCTTCGCATCCGCGAACTGCTTGGACAGCATCCCGTGGCCGACCGGCTGATGTTCAACCTGGTCCATTTCGCCGCGACACACCCGGGAGACAAATAGGGCGCCCTGGCCCCCGGATGAAACACCAAGAGAGCGGCCACAGAGTGTGAAAACCCCGTATAAGAACGGGGACAGGTTCCAGGCGCCGTCTGCGGCGCGACAACGCGTCCCCGATTCAAGGCGGGAATGTTTGGGACGCACCGCGCCACGAGCCCTCAACCGGCAGAAAACGAGAGCCCCGGGCATGCGAACCTGCCCGGGGCCGAATCTATGGGAAGCGCCCGAAGCGCGTGAAACCGGTCAGCCGTTCATATGGCGTTCAAACTCCCGCCGTTTGGGATACGCCGCGGGGTCGTCGAGCGCCTTGAGTCTTTTGATGATCTCGCGCTGTTCGCGGGTCAATCGTTTCGGCACTTCGACCGTAACGCGCACGATCTGGTCGCCTCGCCCGCGGCCATGCACCGACGGCAATCCCAGCCCGCGCAGGCGGAAGGACTGGCCCGACTGCGTGCCCTCGGGGATCTTCAGGTCCGCCTTGCCGGTGAGCGTCGGCACCCGCAACGTGGCGCCCAGCGCCGCCTCGGCAAAGGACACGGGGATTTCGCACGCAATATCCGGACCTTCGCGCTCGAACACGGCATCGGGACGCACCGTCACGACGACGTACAGGTCGCCCGGGGGGCCGCCGCGCAACCCGGCATCGCCCTGGCCCGCAAGCCGGAGCCGCGTGCCGGTATCCACGCCCGCGGGGATGTTTACGGTCACCGTGTGGCTGCCCTTATGCACGCCCGAACCGGCGCACGAACCGCACGGCGACGCGATAACCTTGCCGGCGCCGTGGCACTGCGGACAGGTCTGCGAGATGAAAAACGAGGCCGTGCCCCGCGACGCCCGGCCGGACCCGTCACACGCCGGACAGGTCTGCGGCTGGGTGCCCGGTTGCGCGCCCGAACCGCCACAGTCCGAACACGCCGCCGTATGGGGAATGCGGATGGATTTGCGGACGCCCGTCGCCGCTTCACGCAGGGTAATGGTCAGCCGTCCCTCGACGTCGTTGCCGGGAACCGGCCCCTGACGGCGCGGCCGTTGCGCCCGCCCGCCAAACAAGTCGCCCAGACCGCCAAAAATGTCGCCGAAATCGGCCGTGTACCCGCCCGGACCGCCGCCAAACCCGCGCGGATCAAATCCGGGACCGCCTCTCGCACCCGCGAACGGCGATTCGCGCAGCGCGTCGTAGTCCCTGCGTTTCTCGGCGTTCTTGAGCGTATCGTAGGCCTCGTTGATCGCTTTGAGCTTTTCCTCGGCCGCCTTGTCGCCGCCGGTCTTGTCCGGATGGTATTTCTTGGCGAGTTTCAGATACGCCTTGCGGATCTCGTCCTCCGTGGCCGTTGGGGATACGCCCAGGAGCTCATAGTAATCTCGCGTGGCCGTGCCTGGCATGGGATAACGTCACCTCCTCACACCTAACCCTCGCCGCAGGAAGGGCGTTCGCGCGCGGCTTCGTATCCGTCCGCACGTGCCGCCCGTCCCGCGGCATGCTTCATACACCTGTACTACGACGGCTGGTCGTCATCCACAACCG
Source organism: Candidatus Hydrogenedentes bacterium UBA2224 (assembly GCA_002348185.1). Taxonomy (GTDB): domain Bacteria; phylum Hydrogenedentota; class Hydrogenedentia; order Hydrogenedentales; family SLHB01; genus UBA2224. Next base: position 9,598 of record DDYW01000187.1, read on the forward strand.
TGAAATCGGCGTCCACGGAACCATTCCCGGCGCCCGCCTGCGGCCCGGCCTGCGGGTTCCCGGTTCCGGCGTCCGCCTGCTGCTGGGCCGCCGTCTTATACATCGCCTCGGCCATCTTGTGCGACGCCTGGTTCACCTGCTGCGTGGCAGCCTCGATGGCGGCGGTGTCTTCGCGTTTGAGCGCGCCGCGCAACGCCTCCAGCGCCGATTCCACCGCGCTCTTTGCCTCCGGGTCGATCTTGTCGGCATTTTCCTTGAGCGTCTTCTCGGTGGTGTAGAGCAACTGGTCGCCCGTGTTGCGCACCTCGATCACGCGGCGGCGCTCCTTGTCTTCCTGGGCATGCGATTCGGCATCCTTGACCATGCGGTTGATCTCCGTCTCGTTCAACCCGGAAGAGGCTTCGATGCGGATCTTCTGTTCCTTATTCGTCGCCAGGTCGCGCGCCGAGACGTGCAGAATGCCGTCGGCATCGATGTCAAACGCCACCTCGATCTGCGGCAGCCCGCGCGGCGCCGGAGGCAGTCCTTCAAGATTGAAGCGCCCCAGGGTCCGGTTGCCCGAAGCCATCTCGCGCTCGCCCTGAAGCACATGGACGGTCACCGCCGTCTGGCTGTCCTCGGCCGTCGAGAAGATCTGCTTCTTCGACACCGGGATCGTCGTGTTGCGCTCGATCAGCCGCGTGAACACGCCGCCCAGGGTCTCAATGCCCAGCGACAGCGGCGTCACATCCAGCAGCAGCACGTCTTTCACATCGCCGCTCAACACGCCCGCCTGGATCGCCGCGCCAATGGCCACCACCTCGTCGGGATTCACTCCGCGATGGGGCTCTTTGCCGAAGATCTCCTGGACCACCGTCCCGACCGCCGGCATGCGGGTCATCCCGCCCACCAAGATCACCTCGTCGATGTCCCGGGGAGTCACGCCGGCGTCGGCCAGCGCTTTCCGGCACGGCTCCTTGCTCCGATCCAGCAAATCACCGCAGAGCTGTTCCAGTTTCGCGCGCGTCAGACGCATGCTCAGGTGTTTCGGACCCGACGCGTCCGCCGTGATGAACGGGAGGTTCACGTCCGTCTGCAGGGCCGTCGACAGTTCGCACTTGGCCTTCTCGGCGGCCTCCTTGAGCCGCTGGAGCGCCATGGCGTCCTTGCGCAGGTCGATCCCCTCCTGCTTCTTGAATTCGTCCGCCAGCCAGTCGATGACGCGCTGGTCGAAGTCGTC
>DDYW01000141.1 GCA_002348185.1 Candidatus Hydrogenedentes bacterium UBA2224
CAGCGTTTGCGGGTCAGGGGGAGACGCTTTGCAGAACATCAATTCACACTGCGCTAATTTAGATAGATAGTTCTGCATAATACTTGTTAGGCCACATTCAATCACCTCAACCGAAAGGAGACAGTCATGGTAAAGCAACCCCGCCAACAAGACAAGCCGCGTCGCCGGACCTGCGGGACGATGGACGAGCACCGCCACCTCGCGCACCTCGACCCGGAATACAGCCGGAGGCGCAGGGAGATCGAGCTGGAGACGCGCCAGTTCATCGAGCGCTACCGGGCGGAGGGCCTGCGTACCGGAGTTGTCCGGATTCCGGTTGTCGTGCACGTCGTCTGGAACACGGCGGCCCAAAACGTCAGCGACGCGCAGATCCAGTCCCAGATCAACGTGCTGAACGCGGACTTCCGCCGAACCAACGCGGACGCCGGGAGCGTGCCTCCCCATTTCGCCGGAATTGCTGCCGACGCGCGCATCGAGTTTGCACTGGCCGTTCGCGACCCCAACTGCGCCGTTACCACCGGCATAACCCGCACGAATACCGCCACGACCGGTTTCACCTGGGCCACCCGCAACAACATCAAGTCGGCGGCAGCGGGGGGTGCCGATCCCTGGCCTTCCGATCGGTACCTGAACATCTGGGTGGCCAACTTTACCGACGGTATACTCGGTTTCGCGACGTTTCCGGGCAGTCCTGCGGCTCTGGACGGCTTCGTGGTCGACACGGAGGCCTTCGGCACGCTTGGAACCGCGGCGGCACCGTTCAATCTGGGCCGCACCGGCACTCACGAGATCGGCCACTGGCTCAACCTGATTCACATCTGGGGTGACGACACGACGCTCCTCAATCAGTGCAGCGGCTCCGACCAATGCGCCGATACGCCGAACCAGGCCGACGAGACCTACGGCAATCCGTCGGGTATCCGGATCTCATGCGGCAACGGCCCGAATGGCGACAACTACCAGAACTACATGGACTACACCGACGACGCGGGCATGTTCATGTTCACGCTGGACCAAGCGACCCGCATGAACGCGGCGTTGATGGTCGCGCGCGCCAGCATTCTTGCCTCTGACGGTTTGATACCTGTCACGGGTGGGCCGCCTGCTTCCGATCTATGGATGCAGGACAATGCCGACGACATAGGAGCTGAACCTAACGCCAGCACCAACCCGATGTGGATCAGCGACGACATCTGGGTCCGCAACGCGGCTGACGGGTTGACGAATCAGGACCATCAGAACCCCAACGGCGAGCAGACCAATTATGTTTACGTCAGGGTGCGCAACCGTGGCTGTGCGGGCGCAGCGGCGCAAAGCGGAACGCTCAAACTCTACTGGGCCAAGGCATCGAGCTCGCTGTCCTGGCCGGCGCCCTGGGACGGCAGTGTCACGACGCCGGCCCTGATGGGCGGGTTGATCGGCAGCCAGGCGGTCACCGTGAACGGGGGCGCCACCCAGATCGTGCAGTTCATGTGGACTCCCCCCGACCCGTCGGACTTCGCTGCCTTTGGAGCAGACAAAGCGCATTTCTGCCTCCTCGCGCGTATCGAGACATCTCCCGCCGCGCCCTTCGGCATGACGTCACCAGAGACGAGTAGTCTCTACGCTAACGTTAAAAACAACAACAACATCGTCTGGAAAAACATCACCATCGTTGATACTGATGGCGAAGGCGCACGCTTTGCGGATGTGGTCATCGGCAGGTTCGACCGCGAGCGGCGCGCAATGCGCTTGGTCTTTCAGACTCCGAAGCGGCGAGGCCACTCGCTCTTCGACTGGGGCCACATCCTCGTCGAGTTCCGCGGCGACGCACTCCGGGCTTGGGCAAAGACCGGTGTGAAGGGTGAAGGATTTGAGCGTTTGGCGGACGGGCGCCTCTTCATCACGCGCTCCGGTGCGGAGCTTGTAGGGCCGTCGCTTAAACCCGGAGCGTTCGGCACGTTACATGTGCAGTTCGTGCCCGATGGGCGGCGCGCCACCGGTGCGCAGGTCTTCGAGCTAGACGTGATCGAACTCGATGCAAAAGGCAGGGCAATGGGCGGTCAACGCCTCTTGCTCAAGACCATGCCGTCGCGCAAGCATCTCTCCTGTGACACGCAACTGGGCACATTCGACGGCGTAGCGTGGGTTCCGAAATCCCTGGGCTCATGTGGCCCTTGCTGTCGTGGTTGAAGTGCATCGTGCGCCGTGAATAGAAACGGTATGTGGCCTAACAACCGGTTGCAGCGGACGGCGCTGCGCGCCGCCGCTGAACCGGAGCGTTATACGGATGAGATATTGAATGTGCAGGCGAGATCTTGGGGCACGACGCCAATGTGCGGAGCAGGATAGCCCTGGCAAACAGCCTTACCGATGCTTATTCGATCGCGAAGGAGGTTGTGTCATGGCGAAAATAGTGCTTAAGGCAGGCAGTTCGATTCGTGCCTCCCTGGTGCCGATTGGATGGATTGCGTTTCTTTCGGGACATTTGGTGGACACCATTTGCCCGATCGGTGCTATTCTTCTAGCGGCTGTTGCCAGGGTCCTGCCCCTAGATATTGCTTTGCAATAATACAAATGGTAGCTTGGCGAGAAACCGCATAACTCTGTACAGCTGACGGCCGCTGCCGTCGCGCCGCCTGCGGAACACGCGGCGCGCTGGCCCGCCGAGGTGGCGGAAGTGGCCGCAGCTGATGCCGGCATTCGGCAGACAAGGAATGAAAATGCCTGACGAGCTACGAATCCCGAATCGTTTCGAGTCACTCCAAGAGCAGTTCCCCGACGGCTACCGACCGTTGATTCTCCCCGTGGAGTCGGACCTTCGTGCCCTAAGTCGCCTCCGGGAGCACGCTGTTGTGCAAGCCGGAGGAGTATTGTGTTTCCTTCTGGGACCAACCGGCGTTGGCAAGACAACGACTGTATACTCCGCCGCGGCGAACATGCCGGAGAGCTTCGCCCCGGTAGTCGTTGTTCCTCCTACGGTCAAGCTCCGAGATGCCGCAGGCTGGTTAAGCCAAGGCGTCTCAATCCCGAATGCCGAACAGGCGACTCTTGTTCTGTTCGATGGCCGCGAGGTGTCGGATGATGAAGTCGGCCTCCAGCAGTTCATTTCTGGTCTGAATCAAGTGCTCCGTCGTAGGCCGGACATTCTCTTCATTTGGCCCACGACGGATGAACATTGGCATCAAAAGGTCGCTGGAATCGCCCGTCGCGTCGGCGGCTCCAATCTCGTGCCTTCCGGAAGCGACCACACGGTTGTAGGCCCGGAAAAGAAGGACTGGGCCACGGCTCTAGACAGGCTTCTCCTCCGATTTGACAAGGGCGTCGCTGATCTGGGTCTTGCCAATGACTTTGTTCAACAAGCTATCATGCGTGCCCCTACGATGGGGGCGTTTCTTAGCGAGATCGGCGGCGTAGTTGCCGAACGGGTCGTCA
>DDYW01000174.1:0-15248 GCA_002348185.1 Candidatus Hydrogenedentes bacterium UBA2224
CGTTCTTCGTCTTCTTCTCCGGACCGTCTTTCGCGGGGACATTCTTGTCTTGTAGCGCAGGCGTCTCGCCTGCATTCTTATCTTCTCGGGACGATCCGGATGCAGGCGAGACGCCTGCGCTACAGGATCCCCGTTCGCATGATTACGTGGCCCCGTGTGCTACAGCAAACCACGCTCTTGTTCGACCCCTTCACAATCCTTCAGGCTGGCACGTCCATATCGTCCATAACGTCCATTTGGATCACCACGCCACCGGCGAGGTGATGCGGGCGTGGGGCGCAACGCACGAGAGGCGCGCGGCGGCCCCCCCAGGCACGGGCGATGGCGTCAATTTGGAGGCGCGGCGGGCGTTCGTTCGCTGAAGACCACATCAACGACATTGCGCAGGTAGTTCTCGTCGGATACGCCGAGCGTGGCCTCTTCGGGGAAGGGCACGAGCGACTTGAAGTAGTCGACGAGCTCGGCGAACAGGGAGGCGCGCGCTTCGGGACTCAACGCGTCTCTGCGCTGAAGGGCGTGCAGGGCCAGTTTGGCCGCTTCGGGCGATACGCGCTGGCGGAGGCGCGCCGCGAGGTGCGGATAATGCTTCAGCGAATTGAACTTTCCGGGCAGGATGCGTTCGAGGTCGGGCGTGGCAAACGTCTCTTCGCGCACCACGACGGTGTTGGCCGCCAGGTCGCCCAGGCGTTGGGAGCGTTTTGACAAAATGGTCAGGACGCCGCCCACGAAGTACAAAAGCGGAAGCGCATCCACAAAACGCAGGAGATTACGCACCACGATCTGGCTGAATCCCAGGCGCAGCCCCTGAGCGTCAATCACGCGCAGGCGCAGCAGGCGTTTGCCGATGGTCTGCCCGCGCAGGAGCCATTCGGCGGCGATGCGGTAGCCGGTGAACAGGGCGTAGAGCGCCACCGCGAACAGCCCGGCCATGAGATCGCCCTGGAAGGGTATGAGCACCGACACGAGCGTCGACAGGACGAACGCCGCGAACGCGAGACACGCCGAATCGACCAGCCACGCCAGAAACCGCGAAACCGGGCCGGCCAGAATCAGTCCGAATTCCACGCCTTCCGGGGTTCGGATCACCATTCTCTGGGTTGTCTGGCGGCTCATGGCGTCCCTGATGCCCCGGCGGGGCCGGTTTCCGTGGGGTTCTCCGTCCGGCCCGAATAGAACAGGTACAGGAAAAGCAACACCAGCTCGGTGGCCCCAAACCCGATTTTGATCCAGAAGGGCACGACAAAATGGTACTGCGACAGATAGGCCTCGACAAATCCCGCCCAGACGAGCAGGAGCGTCACGCAGCCCACGAGCGTGACGAGGTCGGGTCCGATGGCGCGCATGCGCTCCCGGAGCGGGTCGCGGGTGGCCCAGCCAATCAGCGCCCGGGCGAGCACGAAGCCGGCCTGTCCCGCGATCAGGATGGCGGGGATCTCGGTTGCGCCGTGGGGGAACAGCCACCCCGCCAGAAACACGCCTTCGCCCGCGCGGACGTAGTCCATGCACACCGCGCCGAGTAAAACGCCGTTTCCGAACAGCACCGCGATGGTACCGAGGCCCCAGGTAATTCCAAGGGCCATGGTGACGTAGGAGACGCGGGTGTTGTTGATGATGTAGAAGGCCGTGCCCCGGGCCTTCCTGCCGGCGAGCGGGTCGAAGCCTTCCTCGTTCGCCCGCTCGTACAGTTCGCGCTCCTCCTCGATCCGTTCGGCGGGATCGAGCTGGAGGTGGGCGTACGGCAGGAGGGTACGTTTGGCCTCGGGATTGATTACGAAGACGCTTCCGAGCAGACAGCCGAGCATCGTGATGCCGAGCGAAAGATAGAACGCGCCCGCGTGGCGCCGGAACGTCTGGGGCACGACATTGCGCAACCAGTGCCAGAGCCGGAGCTGGTGCGGCCGCTTCCGCGTCTCATGGATCTCGCCGTAGGCCCGGGCGACCAGGGATTCGAGGTAGTGCAGCAGTTCGGGTTCGGCGCCGTAGGTGCCGAGTTTGACCAGGTCGCTCGATGCGCGCTGATACAGGTAGTGGAACCGGCGCGCGGTGGCCATGTTGAACCGGTAGGCGGCTTCGTTGGCGAGGCGGTCGAGGAACCGTTCCAGCTCGTTCCAGCGGGGCCGTTCCTCGGTGATGAACCGTTCCAGATCGATGATCACAGCGCTTGCCTCTGTTTGACGCTCAGGTATTGGGTGACGAGTTCCGTGCACAGGTGTTCGTTGGCGACGAGATGGAGCGAGGCGCCCCGCCGGTGGAGGCTGCGTTCGAATTCGCGCAGATCGTGCCAGTGCATGTGCCCTGCCAGCTCCGTGTACAGATCATCGGTTGTGGCGGCGTTGCGCCCGGAGAAGATCGGGCGCACCCCGGGCGGGTTGATCATCATGACCATCACGAGGTGGCGCCGGCCGATGAGGTCGACCATCCGCAGGAAGCTCTCGGCAAGCACCGGATCGTCCACGTTGGTGAGAAACACCAGCAGGGCGCGACGGGGCATGCGCAGGCGGATGAACGTGCCCAATTCCTCGAAATCGGGGTTCACCACGCGGGGTTCGAGGGTGTACATGGCATCGCGGCACGCGCTGTAATGGGCTTTGCCGTTCCTGGCCCGCAGAAACGCGTCGATGCGGTCGCTGTAGACGAGGGAGCCGAAGAGGTCGCCCTGCCGTTCCGCGGCGAGGCCCAGCACCAGGCTGGCAGTCAGAAAGCGTTCAAGCTGTGTGCGATCGGCGATTTCCCGCGGCAGCTCCGGACGCGGCGGGGTGACCCGCGCGCTCAGACGCGATGCGTCGACAACCACATAGACTTCCTGCGTGCGTTCGAGCTGGTACGTTTTGGTGATGGGGTGACCGCGCTTCGCGGTGGCTTTCCAGTGAATGTCTTCGTAGCTGTCGCCGGGCTGGTATTCGCGGAGCTTCTCGAATTCACGGCCTTTTCCGATCTGGCGTTGCGCGTGGACGCCCAGCGTGCCGCGGTTGAGAAACAAGGCCGCCAGGTTGCGGCGTTCCTGCTGGAGGTTCGGGTAGACCCGGATCTCGGTCTGCGTGGGCGACGAACGCCGGAGGGCCCAGAATCCCAGCAGCGAGGACGTCTCGAAGTAGACGGTGTCGAGACGGTAGTTCCCGCGTTCGAGCGGGGTGCATGGCCACAGGACCTGACTGGCGCCGCCGCCTTCGGGCAGGCGCGTGCGCACGTCTTCCTGGTCGTACCGGAACGAGCGGGGGAGAGGGACGCCCAGGCGGATGCGGCGAACCCGCCCCGTTTCGTTCCGGATCAGGATCGGGATCGTCCCGTCGCGGCCTTTTGAGAACCGGACCATGCCGGGACAACTCGCGGAAACCCCGTCGAGACGGTTTAAGGCGAGCAGGGCGTCGAGCGCGGCCAGCGCGACGAAAATCGCGACCATGACCCAGGAAAGCGGACCGGCCACCTCTTCCCACCGGCCCAGACCGGGCAGTTCAACGGCCGCGCCGGGTCCAAACGCGATGGCGAGGAACAGAAACGGCACGAGCACCACGCCTGCCCAGAAAAGCAGTCTGTCTTGCGGCACGATCATCGGGGTACCGCGACCTCCTGCAGGATCCGCTGGATCACTTCGCGCACCGTGAGCTCTTCGATTTCATACTCGGGGCGCAGGATCAGCCGGTGCTCGAGTACCGGGAGGGCCATGTCCTTGATGTCGTCGGGCGTGACGAAATCGCGGCCGGCCATGGCAGCCTGTACGCGCGCCGTGAGCACCAGGGCCTGCGTGGCGCGCGGACTCGCCCCTACCAGCACGGTTTCGTGGTTGCGTGTGGTTCGCACGATGTCGACGATGTACGCCAGCAGCTCGTCGCGCACCGTGACGGTCTGGAGAATTCTGCGCATGCGGGGCAGATCCGCAATCTCGATGACCTTGTGTGCATCGCCCCGGGCCAGGGCGGCCTCGGGGGCGTCGTCGCCGAGCATACGGCGCGCGAGGTTCATTTCCTCGTCGCGTTCCGGCGCGGCCATGGTGATCTTGAGTTCGAAACGGTCCTTCTGGGCTTCGGGGAGCGGGTAGGTGCCCTCGTATTCGATGGGATTCTGCGTGGCGAAGACGGTGAACTCGGGCGAGAGGGCGTGGGTCTCGCGGTCGATGGTGACCGTGCGTTCCTGCATCGCCTGAAGCAGCGAGGATTGCGTCTTTGCGGGGGCGCGGTTGATCTCGTCGGCCAGCAGGAAGGTGGTGAAGACGGGCCCCTTCACGAGGGTGAACTCGTTGCGCTGAAAGTTGAACACGTTGGTGCCGGTGATGTCGGTGGGCATGAGATCGGGGGTGAACTGAATGCGGGCGAAATCGCATCCGAGCACGTGGGCCAGCGTGCGCACCAGGAGGGTTTTGGCGACCCCCGGCACGCCCTCGATCAGGGCGTGACTGTTTGTAAAAATGGTAATCAGCGCCCGATCGATCACCTCCTGCTGGCCGATGATGATCTTGCCGACTTCGGTTTTTGCCCGCTGCAGCACCGATGCTACTTGCTGTAGTTCCGCACTCACTTCCGATGTCTCCTCAGGTTTGACGGCCCCGTTGTGACAGGATCGCCGCGATGGCCTTGTATGCTTCGACGGTTTCCGTGCCCGCAGTCAGCGATTGAGGCGTCCTGGAGGCGAGCGTCTCGGCCGCGCGGAGTTTCTCCGCGTTCCGGGGCGCCCGGCCAAAGGCCTGGCGCCACTCCGCCAGGCACACGCTCAGAATCTCGCGCCGCGGGATGCTGCGTTTCAACAGGTTGGCGAGCCCCGACACGGCGTCGCGGCCCGGCACCTGCGCTACGATGTTCCCTTCGCCGCGGGATGCGTACCGCGGGATCAAGGGACTGGCGCTCTTCCACACGTAGAGCAGGGCCAGGACGGCCAGGGCCACAAAGAGGCCGTGCATGCGGTACTGCCGGGCCAGGACCATCACACCCGTGCCCTCCGCGACGCCCAGATGAGTTTCGTCGAAGATCACGTGCCGGTTAGGCCCGACGGTCCAGGCCAGAAACTCCGGATGGCGCTCTTTCCGCATGGCTTCGTTGCTGAAGGGAAAGGAGTCCGAGATGAATACCATGCTCCCCGGGCCGAATTCGCGTTCGATGGCCACGGGATGCCCGTTGGCTTCGTAGAGGACGCGCCACGCGTCGCTGAGATCGCGAAAATAGAGCGCGCTGCGCCACGCGAGGCGCTCCGGAAGGCCGGTCTCGGCCGCCTTCCGCGTGGCCTCCAGGGGTGTATAGCCGCCGGCGCCGTCGGGTTGGAGGCTGGTATAGGCGAATCCCATGCCCCAGCGTTCTTCCAGCGTCATCCATTTCATGTATTCGCGGTCCGGTCCATCTGTATCGTCATCGTTTTCGCCGTTTTCGTCTTTGGCGGTCTCACTCTGGTCGCCGGGGTCGTCAGCAGGGGGCGCCTCTTCCGAGCCCTCGGTCTCTTCCGTGTCTTCTTCCCGCCTTCGTTCGCGTTCCTCTTCGACCTCCCGCTCGATTTCGTCCCACAAGGCCTCCCCGGCCTGGGGAGCAAAGGCGATGACCAGACGCCCGCCGCGTGCGGGGATTTCCTCGATGGTCTCAAAGAGGGATTCCGGAAGCTTCGACGCGGGGCGATCGCCGAGAAACAGGCAGGTGGCGTCCCGGTGGCTGCCGAGCGTACGAAGAGGGGCCAGATTGCGCTCGACACGCACCCCCGGCAAAGCCCGGAGCCCTTCGTAGAACGCCCGCGCCCCGAGCGGATCCGCGCGGTACGTGGAATAGGGCGGGTAGTAGGTGCCGGTTTCCGCCCGCATGGCCAGCAGATGAAGCGTCCCGGCGAGGAAACTCCCCGCCAGAACGAGTCCCAGGGCCGCCAGTGTTTTATTCCGGTTCCACATAACGTCGCAGCTGTTCCTGAGTTTCGGCAAACTGGCGCACGTCGGGCGGCGTCACGGGCCGCGTGCCATACCAGACGCTCTCGAATACGCCCATCGTGCCTGTAAAGAGGTCGAGCAAACCCGGTGCGGCATGGGCGCGCCGGGCGAGTTCGCGTTGATATTCGCGGTTGGACTTGCCCCTGGCGATGCGGATGAAGTTGGTGCGGCCCAGCACGGCCAGGCCGGCCAGAAACAAGGCCCGTAAGGCCAGGCGGGGCTCGTTTTTGTCGAGCAGCTCGCGCGCCATGGCAAGCCACCCGCTTTCGGGCAGCTCATCGGCGGACACGTTTTCGTCCCGCACGTCGACTGCCACGGCGTCGGTCTCGGTTTCCCGCTCGCGTTCCCTGCGCCGTGAACGCACGACCAGCACGAACAGCAGGAACACCAGCGCCGCGAGCAGAATGATCAGCAGGACGGTCAGCAGAAACCGCGCTCCGCCGAGCCACCCGAATTTGCCGCTCATATCGGGCGGCTCGTCGGGAATCAGCCACCGGAGGTATTCCAGGACCGTCTTGACAACCTTCCGGAGCGTTTCCAGCAGCCATTTGAAAAAGTCGCGGATGGCGCGGAGAAACGGTCCCGGGGCGGCGTCTTCGGCAGCGTCACGGGGCGTTACCCGCGGTTGTCGCCAGCGGTAGATCCCCTGTTCGAGGGTCTCGGTGATGGCGCGATCCAGTTCCCGGGCATCGACCGAGGAGGTCGCGGGGGACACGGCTTCCGGTGACTCCGTTTCCTGTGCGCAGGCCGGCGCCGGCCCCCGCGACAGCGCAATGCCCGCAAGAAGCGCCAGGCATGCCATGCGAATGATGCGCCGGAGCGCTACCCGCAGGTCCGCGCCCGTTTCGCGGGACTCGCTGTAGAAACAGCGCAACACGAAGGCCGCCTTCACGAGGGGATCCATCAGAAGGTACGCCGCGTCGCCCACGACCACGCTCATCAGCGTGTTGTCGTACAGGAGTCCTGCCCGGAGCGACGTGCTCTGAATTCCGAGAAACATGCGGCCCAGTTCGGGCAGGATCCCTGTCAGGACCTCGATGTTGATGGTGACCGCAAAGCCCAGCGGACACAACACCAGCAGCCCGAGGCGGAACAGGAGGCTGTACAGCAGGGTCCACGCTTCGGGGACGGTCAGCGTGATAACGGGCATGAGGCCGAGGTAGAGGGCGAGCGCGGCCACGATCAGCACGGGGCTCAACAGCCAGACAATAAAGAAACTCTGGCGCGGCCATTGTTTTGCGTGGTTCCAGGCGCTCCGTGACAGTGCGCGCAGGGTCTGGTGTTCGCCGTCGCCCAGGATGGTGGCGTTCTGGAGAAACCCGTAGACGTAGAGGAACGGGACGGCCAGCACGAGGGCCGGCGCCAGGACCAGCAGGCCCAGGGCATGGACCAGGGCCTGCGTCGCCGTCAGATGCACGATGCGGCCCCACGACCATCGCGGCGGGGCCTCTTCGCGCACCCAGGCCAACAGTCCGCGCGCATAGACGGTCTGCCAGGCCTTCATCCACACGAAGGCGAGCGCAACGAGCAGGGCGCCGGGGGCGCAGTGGAGGTAGGCGTCGGCGCTGTAGCTCATGTCCGCCCAGTAATACAGGAGCGTCATGACAAACGGGATCGACCCGAGGTAGTAGGCGACAAGACAAGCGGGCGGGGCGCTGCGCACCAGGTGGAGCGCCTCTTCAATGAGGGCGATGCCGCCACGTTCGATGCCGGTCTGTCGATCGAACTTCACAGGTTCTCCCACCACGACGACCGCAGCAGGGTGCCGTCGTGAAACGCCGCGGGTATGGCCGTCAAGGCCCGGCCCAGTCCGTACACCACCAGCCACAGGATGGCGACGCCCGCGGCGAGCTGGAGGCCTCGCAGCGGCGCGGTCACCAGCGGCCGGCGCGCCGGTTCGGGGGCCAGCAGCGCCTCCAGGCACGGGGCGCAGACAATCCGGCCGTCATGCTCGGTGATGCACTCGCGGCAGTAGAAGCGGCCGCAGCGGGGGCATTGGGCCGCCGCTTCGCGCCCGGCGTGGTTGAAACAGCGCTGGTGGATGAGGTCAACCATGGGTCAGGGCCGCTCCTCTTCGGCGGTCTCTCCGAGGGCATCCGTCCGGGGAGGCGATTCGACGCTGCCGGCCTGGGCGGTTTCCCTTTCGCGGCGTGTCCGTTGACGGAATTGCGCCAGCACATAGAATCCAAACATCGCCAGGATGAACTCGAGGATCATGGTGACGATGACATCGGCGAGGAACGTCGGGTATTCCCACACGTTGACTTCGCCCCGCGACAGGAGCGCGCCCCCAACGCCCGCGGGCGCGGTGAAGCTCGACACAATGTTGCTCAGGGCCGCGTACACGGTACAGACCCAGCCCATGATGCGCAACTCCCGCGAGACGTTGCGCACATGCTGCATGACGAGCGCCGCGACCAGACACCCGACCGTGAGCAGCAGGTTGAGGAATGCCACGGCAAGGACCATCCAATCCAGCTTGATCAGGGCGACCGCGCTGATCGCCGCGCTGAGCAGCAGCGAGATAAAGAGCCACGCGTGGGCCGAGCCGTTGTAGTCGCGGCGCTGCGGTTCCCGCCGCTCGAGCACGGGCCGCGACACATCGGTATCGAACGGAACCGCCGCCCAACTGTTCAGGGCGGACACCCCGGTCTCGGGGGCGAACGCGGTGCGGTCCTCGGCGCCCTGCGCGCGGGCGGCTTCCTGGCTCAGGAGTTCGAACGCCCGCTGGGCCCGGGGCAGCCGCCGCAACGTCTGCAGTTCCTCGACCTGCACCGCGGTGCGGATGTGGAGCACGCAGGTGGGACCCCCATGCCGGTGCGTCAGCAACGCCGCCAGCGCGAGAAACGCGGGGACCACCGGGATGAGCAGACCCCAGCCGGGATCGCCGAGGATGGCGCCGATGACCGTCAAACCGAAGAAAAACGTCGCGACAATGAGCAGCGCCTTCTGCACGCGGAAGAACACGGGTGTCTGGCGCAGGGTGATGGCCTGGATGTCCGTGTAGGCGAAGCGTTTGGGACGCTGCGAGAAGAGCTGGCGGCGGAGGTAGAGCAGATGGTCCGGGCCCAGCCACACCGCTCCGCTGAGTTTGCGGTAGGGCGTCTGTGTATCCGGTTGCATGTCGTTCCTGTGCCTCATGACGCCGCCAGCGCGAACAGCCCGAGCGCTACCAGGACCGTCAGGCCGGTTACGAGCAGCAGTTCGCTGCCGGCCAGAAAGGCCGCGGCTATCATGGACGGGCTCGGGCTGCCGTCGGGCTGGCGCGAGGCGTTCCAGTAGCGAAAGACCAGAAAGAGCGACATGGGCGCGGACGCAATCAGCAGATAGGGAAAGCACATCAACGCGAGCAGCAGCGGCCACAGGGCCAGATGAAACGCGACACTGTCATAGCGGGCGGCTTCCTGCCGGGACGGGATCGGCGCCGCGTCGCCGCGCGTCAGGCATTTCGGGCAGAGGTGGCGCCCGTCGAGCTCGATGTCGCACAGCGCGCACAGGAACGCACCGCACCCGTCGCAGACCACGGTGGCCCGTTTGGCCGGGTGGAACAGGCAACTGCTCTCGCCCTCGACGAGGATGTGTTCGCCGGCGGCGCTTTCGGCGTGGTTCCGCGCCAGGGCGGGGAAGGTCGCGATTTGGTAATAGGCATTGCAGTGGGGGCAGTGACTCGGGCCGGTCTCCACTTCGGTCAGCTCTGGCAGGAACAGACCGCATTGAAGGCATCTTGATAAGGCATCGGCCATCATGCTCTCTTCGTCACACCCTTATCACGCGCGTGTTGCAGATGTAGTCGTGCAGCGCGCGCTTTTCGCTGTCGAACGCCGCGATGACATAGCCTATGGAAAACGTCATGCCCGTGACGAATTCGCCCCAGAAGCGTCCGAAAGCGCGGAGGTAGGTCATTTCTTCCAGGTTGCCCGTCACCACGCGCAGATGGCACGCCATTTTTCCCGGGGTGGCGCCATAACGGCCCACGAAAAACGTGATGTAGGCCATGGTGACCAGTTGCACAAAGAGATTCAGCAGGATTTGCCAGCCGAAGAAGGCGAACGGATTGGGTTCCGCGTCGGTGTTCATGCCCAGCACAATGCCCTGCACGAAGAACAGCCCGAACGAGACGGGAGACAGGATGAGCCCGTCGATGAACTTCGCGGCAAACCGGATCCAGAACCCCGCGAATTGCACCTGCGTCGCGGAGGTCAACGGAACCCCTTCGCGGAGACGCTGTACGAAGACCGGTTTGCAGGTCGCGCAGACCGGGTGGTTGTCCATCCAGATCACGTCGTCGGACGAAACCAGGTTGCCGCATCCGGCGCAGCGAAGGCTGTTGGGGTCGGCGAGCGCGCCGCCAAAGGTCGAGGTCGCCTCCCCGGTGGACACGGGCATGACCAGTTCGGGAGCCGCCAGGCGCACGGGCTGCCAGTCCTGCATCCCCGCGCGCCAGACCAGCGTGTTCGGTGTCAAAGCGCCCGCCAGAGCGAGGTCAGAGAGCCTCGCATCCGATACCGGCCCGGCCTCGCGACCTTGCACAATGTAGTACCAGTCCACGGATAGTCCTTCGCGTTCATGGCCAGCCTTCGCGGCCCGCCCGGCACGGTCCCAGCGATTCCGTCTCCCCCGGCAGGATGATGCCGCGCGGTCCCACGGTTTGACTCTACAGCGGCGGCGATTGGTTTATTCGACGAAGCCCCGTGCACGGCAGGCCCCATCGTCCTATGGAATAGCGGATAGCCGTCGCGAAAGTCAAGACACGTACCCCCTGCCACGCACCCTGCCGGAGCGGGCCCGGATCCGGTGACGAGGCTGCCTTTCTTGACAACCCCGTGCGCAAAAACGCGGAAAGACAAGGGTGGCGGGGCTGTTGATCTATGGAATCGCAGTAAAGCATCGTGCTAGTAAGATCAGTGTTCTATATGCTTTGGGGACATTCAATAAATTCAATAAAATGGCCGCTGTTAAAATTCTGTAATGTGCCTGATAGCAATACGTTAGGGCACTCGTGAGGTCCGGTGGATCTGGCAGGAACGCCCATAGGCCTCATATTTGGTGTTGACAACTGGAGTCTACCCCTATATACTGTGGTTTCATAGCGAGTACGCGCTAGCGGCATCTGCTGCACCGTGCTCGGCCCCCTGCAGTTTTATTAGACATGTAAATAGACAATTGAGGCTGACTGTTGCTGCGCTTCGTGGTGTGAATTCTGCGAAAAGCCCGAATGGCCCCGCCGCGAAGCCGCCGGGGAAACGCGCCAGTCAGTCCGGTTTTGTTGAGGATATCCCTCTGCAAGGAGGGTGGAGGAGGCCGGTCATCGACGGGGCGTCGCGCCCTGGTGGCCGGAGGATACAGAATAGTCGGGAGGATAGCGCACCGGCTCGACGGGGTTCGGGTCTATTGCCACACAGATTCATCCCGGTGTCCATGCATGGGCAGTCATACCGCATATCGGGGAAAGGGAAGCGCGCATGTTTGACCGGATCCGCAAACGCGACGGCAGGATTGAGAAGTTTCATCCGGAGAAAATCACCTGGGCCATTTTCAAGGCGGCATCGGCGTGCGGGGGGCACGACTTTGGCCGCGCCGAGGCGCTGGGGGCGGAAGTCCTGGAACTGGCGAAGTCGCGGTTCAACGGGGATGTGCCGGATGTCGAGAGCGTTCAGGATCTGGTCGAGAAGGTGCTCATTGAAAACGGCCACGCCCGCACGGCCAAGGCCTACATTCTGTACCGCGAAAAGCGGGCCGGGGCGCGCAATCTGAATGCGCTGATCGGCGCGACCATCGAGATGTTCTCGGATTACCTGGGCGACCGCGATTGGCGCATTAAAGAAAACGCCAATATGCAGAAGAGCATCAACGGCCTCAATAATTACGTTCGCGAGTTTTTCACGAAGAACTACTGGCTGCACGAGGTGTACCCGGCCGAGGTGCGGGAAGCCCACGAGAACGGGGATGTGCACATCCACGACTTGGGCTGGCTGGGCACCTATTGCGCGGGATGGGACCTGCGTCAGCTCCTCATGATGGGATTCGGGGGCGTGCCCGGCAAGGTCGAGAGCCGGCCGGCAAAGCATCTCCGGTCGTTTCTGGGCCAGATCGTCAACTCGACCTTCACCACCCAGGGGGAATCGGCTGGCGCGCAGGCCTGGTCGAGCTTTGACACCTATTGCGCCCCGTTCATCCGCTACGACGCCATGACCTACGAGCAGGTGAAACAGTGCCTGCAGGAATTCATCTTCAACATCAACGTGCCCACCCGGGTCGGGTTTCAGTGCCCTTTTTCGAACCTGACCTTCGATTTGACGGTGCCCAAGACCCTCAAAGACCAGGCCGTCATCGTTGGCGGGGAGGTGCGGGAGGACACCTACGGCAGTTTTCAGGCCGAGATGGACCTCCTCAATCGGGCCTTCTGCGAAGTGATGGAAGAGGGCGACGCCAAGGGGCGCGTGTTCACCTTCCCGATTCCCACGATCAACATCACGCGGGATTTTGACTGGGACTCGCCGTCGGTCGACGCGTTCATGCGCATTACCGCCAAGTACGGCATTCCGTACTTTGCCAACTACATCAACTCCGAGCTGTCGCCGGAGGATGCGGTGTCGATGTGCTGCCGGCTGCGCATCGATACGTCGCAACTGCGGCTCCGCGGCGGCGGCCTCTTCGGGAGCAATCCGCTGACGGGTTCGGTGGGCGTGTTCACGATCAATTTGCCGCGGGTGGGGTACCTGTCCTCGACCGTCGAAGAGTTCAAGATGCGGCTCTGGCGTCTGGTGCAGGTCGGGAAGACGTCGCTCGAGATCAAACGCAAGATCGTCGAGCAGCAGACCGAGCAAGGGCTGTATCCCTATTCCGCACACTACCTCAAGACGATAAAGGAGCGCACCGGCGAATACTGGCACAACCATTTCAGTACGATCGGCGTCCTGGGCATGAACGAGGCGCTGCTGAACTTCATGGGCACGGACATCGTGTCGCCGGAAGGTCAGCAGTTCGCCGTCGAGATCCTGGATTATCTGCGCGGACTGCTCGTCGAGATTCAGAACGAGACGGGTCATGTCTATAACCTGGAAGCGACGCCGGCCGAGGGCACGGCGTACCGCCTGGCCCGGCTCGATAAGGCCCGCTATCCGGACATCATCACCGCCGGCAACGGCACCCCCTACTACACCAACTCGAGCCAGTTGCCCGTGGGATTCACGGACGACCTCTTCGAGGCTCTCGAACTCCAGGACGAACTGCAGTCGATGTATACCGGCGGCACGGTGCTTCACGCCTACCTCGGCGAGAGCATCGAAGACATCAACGTGTGCAAGCGGCTGGTCCGGCGGGCCTTTGAACGCTTCAAACTGCCCTACCTCTCGTTAACCCCGACCTTCAGCATCTGCCAGGACCACGGGTACATCCGGGGCGAACATTTCCGGTGCCCGGTTTGCGGGTCCGAGACCGAGGTGTGGTCGCGCGTCGTCGGGTACCTGCGCCCCGTCGACAACTACAACGAAGGCAAGAAGCAGGAGTACTTTGATCGCCGCAAGTTCAAGGTGCCGCGCGAAGCGTTTGAAGAGATGGAAACGGCGCCCGCCGGAGCCGCGGCAAACGAGGTGGAGAACGTGGCCTGATGGACATTGCCGGGTTCGAGAAGCTCTCCACGGTGGACTGGCCGGGGTGCGTCTCGGCCGTCGTGTTCACGCCCGGCTGCTCCATGAACTGCGCTTACTGCCACAACCGTTCTCTGCTCGCCCGCGCGGACGGTCCCCGCATCCCCGTGGACAAAGTGCTGGCCACCCTGCGGGCGCGCCGGGGCTTTCTCGACGGCCTGGTCATCTCTGGCGGCGAACCCACCCTGCAGAAGGGTCTGGAAGGTTTTATTCGCGACGTCCGCCGCCTGGGGTTTCCCGTTAAACTCGACACCAACGGCACCCGGCCCGAGGTGCTCAAGCGCCTTCTGGACGAAGGCCTGCTCGATTACGTTGCCATGGACGTCAAAGCGCCCTACGGGCTGTACGAGGACGTCTGTGGGGGGGCCGTCGATCTGGACGCCGTGCACGGGAGCGTCCGTTGCCTGGTCAAAGGGGTGACGCCCTTTGAGTTCCGCACCACCGTGCTGCCGTATTTCCGGCCGCGGGACATCGCCGACATCGGGGATGCGATCCACGGCGCGGCACGGTACGTGCTCCAGCAGTTCCGTCCCGACAAGGAGATGGTGTTGCGCGATCCCCGGCTTGCGGAACCTCCTCACACCGCGCCGTGGTTTGAGGCGCGCGTCGCGGAACTCAGTGAGCGGTTTCCGGACGTCTCCACCCGGGGGGTCAACCGTCGCGCCGTAAGTACCGGCTGACGCGCGCTGCGTGTTGGCGGCTATTCCTGGAATCCGATGCTGAACATGCGCTCGAGGTCATAATTGCTGTAGGCGCGGAACCCGATCAGCGTGGTGGTGTTCATGAGACCGGCGAGTTTCAGCATGTGTTCGGTCACGATGGCCGCAAGCTGGTCGTTTTCGCGCGCGCGGATGATGATGATCAGGTCCCAGTCTCCGGCGATCGAATAGACCTCGGCGACTCCGTCGATTTTGAGCAGCTCCTGGGCGGTCTCGTTAATCCGGTCCCTCTTGACACTCGCCAGCACAAACGCGTGTACCATGAATATCGCCTCCTGGTTGCATGAACGGCGCGGTTCCGCGGCATGCCGCACCGGCGGGGGTTGTCCATCGCCCGTTATGGTAAGCGCCCGGCGCCTGCGAGTCAACGCAATCAAACGAACGCCAGAACCAGACAAAGACCCGAATGGACAGAATGGACGGAATGGACGTAGCGCAGGCGTCTCGCCTGCATTTTTGTCTTGTAGAGCTGACCCGGATGCAGGCGCTCGGGTGCGGGAGCAGTGCCCCCGGCGGTCATTCGAACGGGGACACGTAGTCGCGCCGGGGACGGCGCTTGGAACATGTCCCCGTTCTCTGGCTTGTCCTCCGAAGCTTCGCTCGCGGGGTCATTTGGAAATCCCGGGAACAATTCCCGCTGCCCCTCCGAGCTGCCCTGAAGGGGCAGGCTAGAATAGCCCAGGGCAACGCCCTGGGTTAGGTGTCGCCAAACAGATACGCCCTGAAGGGGCATCCCGAACCCAGAGAAGACACGAAACCGGCCATGCCTCAATCGCGTTCTCAAATCCTCCTCCATATCGGGATCGAAATCGAAATCGAAATCGGGATCGCGGACGCCATCCATGATCTCCTGATATAAAAATCTGATGAAAAACACGCGTGAGATTGGAGCCTAGATTGCCCCTTCAGGGCGTAACGCGTTGGAAGATCGCTTCCCGGGGCGCCGTCACGCGTCCCGCTGTGCGGGCCCGCGTGACTTGCCCCGGG
>DDYW01000174.1:15336-43270 GCA_002348185.1 Candidatus Hydrogenedentes bacterium UBA2224
TGGAACATGTCCCCGTTCTTCGTCCGCTTCTCCGGCAGGGGACCACGCGACCCGCTTGGACCGCGTGGACCGGATGGACGCAGCGCAGCAACGTCCATCTTGTCCATTTCGTCCATTTCGTCCATTGCGTCCATCATGGGGATCCGCCCCTGGCACGTTTCCCGCCGGTTCCCTTGCCTTGCGCGCGCGGGGGGCGATATGCTCGGGGCGACGGGCAAGTCAACAGGGGAAAGGAAGGCAGGACATGAAGCACTCGACCCGGCGTGATTTCCTGAAGGCCGCGGGAGCAGTCGCGGCGGTTACGGCGTGGAGCGCCAGGAGCTACAGCCAGATTCAGGGGGCCAACAAGCGCCTGGGCGTGGCCATCATCGGCTGCGGCAGCATGGGCGGCGCCCATCTGCGGACGTTGCTGAAGCAGCGCGAATCGGAGAACATCGCGCTTCGCGCCGTCTGCGATGTGTGGCTTACCCGGGCAAACCGTTTCCGTGATCAGGCCCGGGAGGCCGGCGCGGACCCCGTGGCGACCCAGGATTACCGCGACGTGCTGGCCATGAAGGACGTGGACTACGTGGTGCTTCCCCTGCCGAACCACTGGCATGCGCCGATGACGCTCGAGGCGCTCGAGGCCGGCAAACACGTCTACGTCGAGAAACCTATGACGCACACCATCCGCGAAGCGCGCCAGGTTGTCGCGAAAGCCGCGGAGACCGGTCTTCAGGTGCAGACGGGCGTGCAGGCGATGAGCGACGACAGCTACAGCAGCGCGTGGGAAGCCATTCAAGGCGGGGCGCTGGGCCCGATTGTCCACGCGCAAACGGATTACGTGCGGTGGTACCCCGCCGACAAGGGGCTGTGGCGCACGGGCGAGCCAGCCGGGCAACCCCAGCCCGAAGACCTCGACTGGGCCATGTGGCAGAAGCACAATCCCAAACAGATCCCCTACGATCCGCGGATCTACTTCGACTGGCGCTGCTATAAGGACTATTCGGGCGGCATCTCGACCGACCTGTTCATCCATCGGCTCACGCGCATCATCAAGGCGTGCCATCTGGCGTGTCCCGTGCGCGCGGTAGGCATGGGCGGCATTTTCATGTGGCCGGACGGCCGTACCCTCCCCGACAATTTTGAGCTGATCCTCGAATATCCCCCGCAGGAGGGCGTCACGCCGGGCATGACGGTTCACGTGCTGGGCACCATGGCCAACAGTCACGGCATCGAACACTGCATCCGCGGCCATAAGGCGACGCTGATTTTCACGGATGACGGCTGGCGCATCCTCGAGCAGGAGTCCGGCGCCGAGTTGCTGACCCACAAGAAGACCGGCGCGGAGGACATCGATCTGCATCACAAGAACCTGCAGGCGGCCATCCGGGAGGGCGTCGCGCTCAACACGCCGCCCGAACTCGGCATGTACGGGGTGGTCGCGTGCACGATGGCCAATATTTCCTACTTCGAAAAGGCCATGGTCGCCTACGACGCCAAGCGGGGAAAGGTGAAAAAGGCGTAGCGCCGTCTACTGAACGACGAAGGCGATGCGCCAGTCCACCACCCCGCCTGGTGCGGAATCGAGCGTCACGCGGAGGCGCCGGCCGTCCAGATTGATCCGGGTCGGGACGTCCGTGCCGGCCCCGGCGGCCGCGTCCTGCACGGTCCACACGCCTTCGGCGGGCAGGACGATGCGCAGTTCATAGGGATCGCCCGCGACCAGGCGGCTGGCGCCCGACAGCTCGTTCTTTTGAGGATCCCAGACCTCGCGCAGCACGTCGACCATGCCCTGGGAGATATGCCGGCTGGTACTGATGACGCGCGGCGCGGAGGGCTCGGGCGCGAGCGCGATAATCCGGCAGGACGCGGCCGGAACGTCCATCCGGAGCGAGCCGGAAAAGGGTTCGATGAACTGGTTGTCCCAGAAGTCGAATCCGATGTAGCTTGCGGCCCGCGGGAGGCCCAGCCTTTCGGCGGAACAGTCAAAACGCTCGGTGTTCTGGGGATCCCAGTTGAACAGGCCGGCCACGTCACGGCGCGGGAGGCTGGCGCCGCTGGTCAGCAACCAGACCGCGGGCAGCTCACGCTCGAAGAGGTCCGCGGGACGGGACCGGAGACCGTGATTCGGCAGTATCCGTTTGAGAATATCGAGGCGGTCTTCCGGCAGCCCGGGCAGCCAGTCACTGGCGACCGTCAATTGGCCGCTGACTGCTGCCCAGGAACCGATCAGGCGCGCATGTTCAATGGGCATGGACTCGCGTACGTAGACCGGATCCGGGTCGTTGTACCAGACCCGTCCATGGAGAAAATACCGGTTGCTGCCGTGCCAGGGTCCCGTGCGCAGGCTGTTCCAATCCGGTCCGTTGTCGGGGCCGATACGCATGGCGTCGACGAGACCGTAACTGGCGCCCAGGGTCCGCATGTTCTGGGAGACGTTGCATCCGAGAATGAAGGTGTTCTTGCCCGCGGCCTCGCGCACGGTACGCAGCCCGCGGCGGTAGGCTTCGACGGGCGTTTGATTTTCGTCGTGGAATACGGCTTCGCCCAGGTCGTCTTCGACGTAGGGATCGTTAATGTACAACTGCTCGCACGCCATGCCGGAAAACAAGGCGTCGAGTTTAAGATACCGGTATCCCCAATCGTTCGTGATCCGGGCGACGGCTTCCCGGAGGAAATCCCGGGCCTGGGGATGGGTCATATCGAGGCTCCAACCGGCCCAATAGGCGTAGTGAAGCGAGCCGCCGGGGCGTTTCACGAACCAGTCGTGGTGATTTCGCAGGGGCGGGGCCATCGGATCCCACGCAAACGGCATCAGCCACAGGCCGGGCACGAATCCCAGCGCGGACAGCTGGTCGGCGACCGGTTTCATGCCGCCGGCGTACGGGCCGTCAGGGGCGTGGGCAGTGAAATCGGCATCGGGCCCCCACCACCAGATGCGGTCCTGCTGCAGCGGCAGATCGGGCCGTTTTCCCAGGTATTCCTCGGTGACGCCGCTCAGGTCGAGTTCGCGCGCGTTACGGCCCCGCCCCTGCCACATGTCGTCGATCTGAATGAAATCGAAACCGAACGGTTTCAGGTGTTCCTTCGCGAATTGCGCAAGCTCAATGAGGTGGCGCTCATCCGATGCGCCGCCATGGGGATTGGAGTACCAGGTGCAGTACCCGGAAGGAATGGGCGGGAGGGCAATGCGGTAGTAGGCGGCCACCAGATCGGCGTAAGCCTCGAGGCCCAGGCGGGCATCGTCGAAGAATCCCAGGACGAGCAATTCGGAATCGCCGCCGGTCCTGAGGCCGCCGTAATCAATGCGCGCACGCAACACGACCTGTCCGTTCTCCACGCTGGAGAAGAGGGCGCCGCTGCCGCGATCATGCGAGACCCATCCGGCTACGATTCCGGCGCGCGTGTCGGGTTGGGCGATGGCCAGGAAGGAGTAGCTGCCGGGGTGCGCATCGGGGGCGGTGAGGCCCGCCGTGCCCAGGGCTTTCAACGAGCCCGTCGAGCCAAGGTTCAGCCGGCCTTCGAGGAATTCCAGGCGAGAAAGGGGGGTGTCGGGCGCCTGTGCGATTCCACACTGCAGATGAACGAACGGGCTGCCGGAAAACAACGTCAGCCGGCATCGCCCGCCCGATGCCTGGGCGATTTCGATGCCGTCGCCCGTGCCGTATCCCGGCAACTCGGTGTGAAAAGGGATCGGGGCGCCGCCGCCGCCATTCAGGACGGCGTGCTCGATCACGGTCTGCCCGGATGCCTTGTCGAGCAGGTCGAACCGTCCCTGGGCCGGCCAGAGGCGCAGTTCGGCGAATTCGTTTGCGAGCAGGAGCGGTTCCTCGGTGTTTGCCTGGCCGAACACGCACAGCGCGGAGAGCAGCATCCACAGCATCTCGTCACCTCCGTCAGGTTCCGGCCGCCGCCAGGTGCGGCGAACGGGGACGATCTCCCGGATTTCAGAATGTGCAGTTCGGTTGCAGGAGGTCGGCCAGCGCCAGGCCGACAAAGCCGCTGGTGCGCACGAGTTCCTTGACGCCATAGGCCGCGCTGTTTTCGGGATTGAGAAGAAATTCGCAGTAGGCGTTCACGGCCTTCGCGGCTGCTTCCCGCTGGGCGGTCCACGGACAGGCCCAGGTGAGCAGCGTCAGGGCGCGGGGACTGCGCTGCTGGTCGGCGCTCCGCAGCGCGCCCCAGGAGCCGTCGGGATTCTGGCCGCTGATCATCCAGTGCACGCTGGGTTCGAGCTGGCGGCGCAGATTCTGACGCAAGGCCTCATCCTCGAGCAGCAGGTCCGCCGCGATGAAGGCCTCGGTGCAGTACGACATCGTGTCGAGGGGCCACGAGTCGAGGGTCTGACCGGCGAGCGTGTAGGGGATTTCACCGTCGTCTTTGCGGGTCTGGAGCAGCCAGGTGACGGCGCCGGCGGCCAGTTCCCGGTACTGCGGGTTCTTCGTGATGGCGTACAGCTCGGAGAAGAATGCGCCGCCGGTGGTGGCCGTGGCGATGGTGTAAGGCTCGACGCTGAGTTTTCCGCGGTAGTAACCGCAGCCCAGGGCGCCCGCGTCGCGGCCTTCGCGGATGACCCAGGAGGGGGTGGCGTCGCGCCCCTGCCCCTGCGGGTCTTCGGCGCATCCGTCGATGACAAACCGGGCCATGCGTTCCATGGCCGCGCGCCAGGTTTCCTGGCGGCCGGGCTCGGCCGTTGAGTAGATGGAGGCCAGCGCGTGGGCGGCCGTGCCCGCGTCGCCGAAATAGATGTTGCCCTGGGGACCGACGTCCGGCCAGTACCCGGCGTCGTCGCCTTTGGAGGTCTGGGTGCGCTGCTGACTGGCGCAGAAGGTGTCGCCCCAGCGCAGGGCCTCGTCCCGGTGCGCCTCGTTGCCTGTGATACGATGCGACGCCATCAGGACGCGGGCGAAGTTGCCGTTGATGAAGATCGACCCGGCGGTATCCTCAGTGCCCTTCAGCTCATTGCTGCCCACGTCGAGTCCCGTGATCCAGGCGCAGAGATCGTCGAAATACGCGCGGATTCGCTGGTGCATCGCATCGTCCAGAAGGGGAGAGCGGGAGGCGTCCGCTTGTTCTGCCCGGACGGGGCGTTCTGCAAACACTGCTCCCGATGCTGCCGCCAGTTGAAGGAATCTCCGTCGTTTCATGGCTCGCCACACTCCGCGGGGTTGGGGTTGAAAGGCCAATGCGGATACCACATCTTCATCCGCTACGGAATTATCCATATTCGGGCCCGGGGATGCGAGCCCAGGTGAGGGATGAATCCGGGCAGGCCGAATGAAACGCGCGCGCTCCGGGGAGCGCGCGCGTTGATCCGCTGCCTGGTGATGCAGAAGCGGGCGGGACTAGGTCACGGAGACGGAGGATTAAGGACCGCGCTGAGCGTGTCCATCATGCGGACGTACGCCTTGCAGACCGGCCATTCACCCGGGTACCGCATGAATTCGACGTGGCCGTCCATGTACAGGACGTTTCCGCCGCCTGGGATGTGGTTGAAGTAGCTCTCCACACCTTCCGTGGGTGTCCACACCGAGTCCCACATCACGGGGATTTCGGTCTGGGCCATCGCACTGCCCGCCGGGTTGTTGATGTCGGTGATGAAGAAGCGCTCGATGCCTTCGCGCAGCCGGTAGCAGGTGTTGCTCTGGCCCGTGATGGCGCTCGTGTACGTGATGTCGGCTTCAAACGAGTTCCACGGCGTGAAGGAGACCAGGAAGTTGTAGAGGGCGGAATTCGGATTGGTGGGATCGCCGAACACGCTGCCCACCGCGGCGAGGAATCCCATGTCAAACGTTGGCGGGTCGGCATTGATGTCGGTCGCCGGGTCAATGACGTACTCGCCTTTCAATGCCCATCCATAGTAAGTGTAGGACACTTCCCAGAAGTCGCAGGGATCGATGGTGCCGTCGGGGTTGCGCCAATACTCGTCGGCGCGCTGCTCGCCATCGGCATCCGAGGGGCAGACGATGATGTTGTCATCGGTCATGTACTCGGGATACACCGACGGACCGTTGAAGAACTGGTTGAAGTGGTTCGGGGTGCCGCAATTGTCGCCCCAGGGGAACGCCTTGAGCAGGCTCGGCCACTTCTCGCCCCGGCTTTCATTCGCATACATCTTGAAGATCAGGCCCATCTGCTTGAGGTTGTTCGCGCAGCTCGCACGGCGAGCCGCCTCGCGGGCACGTGCCAGTGCCGGCAAGAGAATTGCCGCCAGAATTCCGATGATGGCAATAACGACCAGCAATTCGATTAAGGTAAACCCACGTCTTCTCATGTTATCAATCCTCCCGAAAGTTGTCATGACACACACGGACACCACGACACGCCTTCATTATGACCTTTGGTCGTGCATTTGTCAATGGCCATTGGTTTGCTAGTGGTGTGAATGCGGTGCCGTTTTTCGAGTACCGACGTTTCGTCAAAGCGTTATATGCGGGATAACGACAATTCCCTAATCGCAGAAAAATGCGATTTCTTTGTTTATATTGCGATAAATTCTGGGGTATTCAGGTCGTAGGGGCTGAACTCAGGAAGGCCAGTGCCATGGTCCGGAAGGCGGCAGCCAGCTCGGGCGACCTTTGGACGGTTTCTGCGAGGGTGGGGGCCAGACGGTAATAGGCCTCGACCAGACGTCTGCCGGCGGGGGTCTTCATGAGGGAGGCGTCCCGGACTCGGCGGAGTTGTTCGAGGACTTCGGGCTGGTTTTTGAAGGCCACCTCGGCGGGGCAGTCGTCGCCGCCGGGATCGGGTTTTTCCGTCCCGGTGAGAAATCCCTCGACCTGGGGGAAGAACAGGCGGAACGAGGAGAACCGGTCGGTATTGGTTGTGCCGCCGCAGATGTGGCTTGGCCCGTTGCTCAAAGTGCCGATGATACGGTATCCGACGGAATTGAGGAGCAGCCCGAGGCCCGAGGAGCCGGGTTCGGTGACGCCGTCGCGCCAGAGCACTTCGATCTGGTTGGCGTAGGTCAGGCCCCCGACGCTACTGGTGCGGATGTCGCCGTAGGAGATGCGCATGTGGCTGACGTCGGGGTGATGGATGCCGGTGATGGCCTCGCCGGCGGAGACGGCGCGGTCGGTCCAGCCCGCGTAGTAGCGGCCGAAGGCGCCGTTGGGGACGCTGTCCAGTTCCATGAGGGTAATGTCGAGGCTGCTGTTGGTGGCCAGCATCTGGTACCCGTTGCTTCTCGGAAGGCTGCCGAGCGGGGGCGGGTCGTCGGAGTCGCAGGCCGTTGCGCGATAATCCCACACGACGTCGGCCTGGCTGGCGGAGACGACTTCCGGCACGCAGTGGTTGGAGGTCAGGATATAGGGCTCCTTTTCGGTGGTGTCGGCGTTATTGATGAGGGTGCAGGTGCACAGTCCCTGGTCGCCGCCCACACGCGGGATGACGAGCATGCCGACACCCGCCGCGACGCTCTGGAGGGCGGCGTTGCCTTCGCAGGCGATGTTGATGTTGCAGTAGAGTTCTTTCACGAATTCGCTGAAGGCGCGGTAGAAGTGCGCCACGTTGGTGAGCCGGAGCACGGGCGGAGTCGCGTGCGGAGAGCGCACCAGCACGAGGGTCCAGTCGCCCTCCGTAACGGGGAGCCAGCGGCCCTCTTTGAGGGCCTCCGCGGCGGTGTACGGTCCGAATGCCCGAGGCAGGACCGGATCGATCACGAAGACTTCCTCGCCGTCCCGCAGGGAGGAGAGGTCGATGCACAGGCGCAGCGCCTGGGCGTCGAGGGAGGAGATGATTGCCCGGTAGGTGAACGTGTTTCCTTCGGGGAGGGGCGGGCCGAAGAGGTCCAGCGCGCTGTAGTCGACTTCGAATCCGGCCGCGATATCGAGGACCTTGTCCTCGAGAGCTTGCTGGCTCTTGAGCCACTCGTTCTGACCCGCGTAAGCCGTGAGGATGGTGGTTTTGGCGGGAAAGAGGAGGTATCGGCCGATTTCGGCCCGGGAAACGGGCGTATCCCAGGATTTCTCGAGCAGGTTCGGCGAGAGCGGCGGCAGATACGCTTCCGGCGCCGTGTTTTCGGCCAGGGCCGCGGAAGCCGGTAAGAAAACAATGATGACGAGCAGCAGGCCAGTACGCATGAAGACCCCTCCGGTTTGTTTCTATGTATTATACCCAATGCGGGTAAACGCCGTTTCACCGGGCCGCGTCATGCGCTTGCTGCGAGATGCGCGCCCGAATGGGCTATGATAAACCGCATGGATGCTGCAACCGTGAACATGCTGGTGGTATTGGGGCCCACGGCCTCGGGGAAGACGGCTTTGGGCGTGCGCCTGGCGGATGCCGTTGGCGGCGAGATCATCTCGGCGGATTCGCGCCAGGTGTACCGGGGACTCAACCTCGGCGCGGGGAAAGACCTCGGGGAGTACGTGCTCGAGGGCCGCGCAATCCCGTACCATCTCATCGATGTGGTCGACCTCTCCCATGAGTTCAGCGTATTCGAATACCAGCAGCGGTGTTTTGAAGCGTTCGAAGCGATCGCACGCCGGGGAGCGCTTCCCGTGATGGCGGGGGGGACGGGACTCTACATTGAAGCGGTTCTGAAAGGCTACCGGATGGTCGAGGCGCCGGAGAATGCCGCGCTGCGCGGGGAGCTGGGCCGCTTGCCTGACGAGGCCCTGGCCGCGCGCCTCGCATCGCTTAAACCGGACCTCCACAACACGACGGATCTGACCGACCGGGGCCGGCTCGTGCGCGCGATCGAAATTGCCGAGTACGCGAAATGCCATCCGCCTGCGCCCGCGCCCCGTATCCAGCCCTTCATCCTGGGCACGCGCTGGGAACGCAGGGTCCTGCGGCGGCGCATCGGCGAACGGCTGCGGCAACGGTTCGGCGCGGGCATGCTCGAGGAGGTCGAGGGCTTGCGGGCCCAGGGGGTTTCGTGGGAGAAACTGCATTTCCTGGGGCTGGAATACCGCTATATCGCGGAGTATCTCCAGGGGCGCATCGCCAGCCGGGAAGAACTGTTTGAGGGGCTGTGGACGGCGATCTGCCAGTTCGCGAAACGCCAGGAAACCTGGTTCCGGCGCATGGAACGCAACGGGGCGGTCATCCATTGGATTGATGACGCCGCGCCTGAACCCGCGCTGAACCTCGTGCGGGCCAAGTGCGGCGCGAGTCGTCTTTCCTGAGCGATTTCGAAGGAGCCGGGCCTCACGGGGGGGGCACGCCGGCGAGCGAGGCATGTTTTGCATGTTTACATCCAGTGTGAAAGCCAGTATCTTGGCGGGAGCCAAAACCCCAACAGGTAGGGAGGGATGAGCCATGGAAAGCCAGCCGATGCCAGCAGGTGCGGAACTGATGATGTCCGGAATGTGGATATTTATCGCTCTTGCAGGGCTGGCGGTGGGAATGGCCATTTCGATCGTGGTGATTCTCATCATACAGAGCTTCTACAAGCGCATTCCGCCGGAACACAGAAGAATGGAGCCCGGGATGGTTTGGCTGCTCGTCATTCCGTGTTTTGGCATCGTCTGGAATTTCTTTGTGTTTCTCAAGTTGTCGGACTCGTTCAAGAGCTATTTCGACAGCCAGGGTGTCATGGACGTTGGCGACTGCAACCGCTCGCTGGCGCTTGCCTATTGCATCGCCGCGGTGCTCTGCATCGTGCCGTGCCTGAACTACATTGCGGGTCCCGTGTCGCTGGTACTGCTGGTCATTACGCTCGTGAAATACAACGAGCTCAAGAACCGCATCCCGGCCGTGTTCTGAGGGAGCGGCCTGCTGGAGGGGTTGTGACGGTAACGCGTATGCCGGCGGCGCAATCGGGCCGTACCCGCGGGGTATTGAGCGCTCTGGCGGGGGCGGCGCTGCTGGTCACGCTGGCCGCGGGGCGGCGTGGACTGCCGGATCTGCCCCTGTGCTGGTTCCATTCCATGACGGGACTGCCGTGCCCCGGGTGCGGTCTGACGCGCTCGGTGTTCGCCATCGGGAGCGGCGATTTCGCGTCCGCATGGCACTACAACCCCTTCGGGTACGTGGTCTATGGCGTCCTGGTGGTTTTGCTGGTGTCGCCGGTGCTGGCGCGCGTCGCGCCAAAGCTGACCGTGTTGCTCGAAAGTACGTGGTTCATCAACGCGTTTGTGGCGGTGAACGTCGTGGGGTTGATGGTCTTCGGGTTTGTGCGGCTCGCCCTGCTGTGGAACTGAACGACGGCGAACGGGAAACGGAGAGTGACCATGAGATACCTCGGAGTTGTC
This sequence comes from Candidatus Hydrogenedentes bacterium UBA2224, assembly GCA_002348185.1. Lineage (GTDB taxonomy): Bacteria > Hydrogenedentota > Hydrogenedentia > Hydrogenedentales > SLHB01 > UBA2224. The sequence goes on from DDYW01000174.1 coordinate 25,518, forward strand.
CTGTGCGCGTGGGTGCTCGTCTGCGCGCCGGTGTGGGCCGCGGGGCCTGCCGCGCCGACGTTCCAGGAGCTAATGGACCCCGCGCTGTTCCCCGAACCCCAGCGGGGCATGAAGGTGATCTCGGGCAGGGGACTCGACGGCGGCGACGTGGAAGTGGTTACGACGGGGGCGGTGTTTGTGATACACGCACAATCGGGCGACATCGTCTGCAGCCAGCGCATCGGCCGGGAACGCGAGGTGGCCGTGCTGCGCCTGGGGCAGCCGCTCGAGGGCTTGCGGATCACCCACTCGGGCCCGGGATTCGTGCGCGTGACGGCGGAGCATCCGCAACTCACGCTGCGGATCAACGGCGATTCGCTCCTGATGCTTCACCCCGCCGTGCCGCACAAGGTGGCGCTCGAGCGCCGAATTGCCGCGGGGTGGCACGCGTCCTACGAGAACAACCACCTGCTCGCCGACGAATGGGGCGCGTTCGGGCTCTATTGCTCGGACAGGACGGTGAACGACGGTTTCGACCCCTACGCGGCGACCGTAGCAACGTACCCCCTGCCCGCGGACGCGGTGCTGTGGCTGGGGGTGTGTCCGCCAAAACCCTATCCCTGGGAGCGATCGCTCGAAGATCAGGTGGTGTGGCACTGGTCGAACGAGACGGGGTATCCGCCCGATGCGGATCTGCGCGCCTGGAAGGATTACGGCAACATCGTGCTGCTTCAATCGGAGGTCCTGTTGTGGAAAGACTGGAACCTCGATTTCCAGCCGCGTCACGGCCCGGAGGAGTTCGCGCGCGTGCGCACGACGATTCATGATCAGGGGATGCGGTTCATCGTATACACGAGCCCGTACTATTTTCTGAAAGGCACGCCGATCGAGTCGGCCGCGTTCAATTCGTTCGAGAATTTCAAGGGGTGGCCGCCCGGCTGGGCCACGGGCGAGAACCTGGAGCTGTTCATGACCGCGATCACCACCGTCATGTACGAGCACCAGCCCGACGGGCTCTATTTTGACGGGCAGTACATCGACAACCCGGCCGCGCTGTATGCCTTGGCCCGCCGCACGCGTGCGCTCCTCGGCGAGGACGGCATCCTCGAATGGCATTCGACGTCCGCGCTCGGCAACGGGTACTGTTACCTGCCGCAGGCCGACGCCTACGTCGATTTCATTCTCCGGGGCGAAGGGCGGCAAGGCGTTTACGGCGATTTCGAATACCTGCGGTATTTCGTGTCGGGCTACAACATCAACAACTGCATCGGCGTGCTGTGCAACAACGGACCGGAGGGCGTGACGCCCGAGCTGGTACGCGACGTGCTCCGGGCCAATGGCCGGTTTCACGTGATCGCGGGCTGGCTCAACAATCCGGAGCTGGTGAAGGTGCTCAAGGAAGAATACTTCCCGAAACTGACGCCCGCACTTCGCGACGACGTCGATGCTGCGATGGCGGCGCGGCAGGAGGGCGTTGAAGCGCGTGCGGCGGCGATCCTGGCCGAGCAGGAGGCGCTTCGCCAGGCGCCCGACTGGGGCGCGCCCGTGTTCAGCGTCGAGTTCGATGCGATGCCCGACGCCGAAGCGGTCGTTTCGCCCGCGAATCCGGAGGCGCTGTCGCTGCAGGACGGTGCGCTCACCATCCAGGCGCGCGGCAACACGTACGCGTTTCTGAAGATCCCCCTGGCGGTCAGTGCCCGCGGCTTTGTCGTGAAACTCCGGCAAGGCACGGACGGCGGCCAGTCGTGGGGTCCGGGCGCGATGCTGCTGTGGGCGAACGGCAGCGGCATTCGTGTCGGCACGCGGTCGGATGCGACGCTGCAATCCGACGTGTGCGGGCAGCAGACCCACGGAGGGGCATACGACCCGGCCCAATGGGTCTGGCTGCGGGTGCGCTGGCTCGAGCGCCAGGGCGTCGTCGAGCGAAGCGATGACGGCCAGACCTGGGCCCGGCTCTGGGCGTTCGAGCGCTGCCACGCGGCCTCGGGCGAAACGGCTGGTCTGCTCGTGGGCAAAGTGCCCTTCAACGGCGAGGCGGTGGACTATAGCGAACCCGGTCCCGAAGGCCGGTGCGACATCGATTTTGTGCGGGTGTATTGAGCGCCCGGTGCGGCTGGAACGGCAGCGAACAGCGCGGAGGGCCGCGCCGGCCCCGCGCTCGCTCTGTCGATGAGGGTGCGCTGTGAATCCCGTGGAATCGTATCTTCGCAAACGCGCGGTTGCGGCGCCGTGGCGTCTCGAACGCGGGCCCATCGAGGGCGTCGAGCGCGCGGTGGTGATCCCCGCGCTGGCGGAGCGCGCACGGCTCCTGGGGACCCTGCGCAGTCTGGCGGCGAATCCGCGGCAGGAACTGGCGCGCGCGCTGGTCGTGGTGGTGGTCAACAACCGCGCACCCGGTGTGGCCCGGGCAGAGGACATTGCCGACAACCAGGAGACGCTTGGTCTGCTGCGCGGGCTGCTGCGCGGCGCCGGGGCCGCCGAGGGGCGCGACGTGACGGAGGCGGGGCTCCGACTGGCCTGTATCGATGCGTCGTCGCCCGGGCTGGAGTTGCCCGCGAAAGGCGGGGTGGGCCTGGCAAGGCGCATCGGGCTGGATGCGGCTCTGCGCGTGCTGCATGAGGCCGGGGTGGGCGAGGCGTCCGTTTTGCTGTCCACGGATGCCGACACCCTCGTTGAACCGAACTATCTGGAGGCGGTGCGGCGGCACTATGCGCGTCCGGAGGCCTGGGCGGCCTGCGTCGACTACGCGCACTGCCTCGATGGCGCGGAGGCCGAAGTTGCGGCGATTCTTGCGTACGAAACGCATCTGCGCTGCCACGTGCTCGGCCTGCGGCTTGCCCATTCGCCGTACGCGTATGCCACCGTGGGGTCGACGATTGTCTGTTCGGCCCGGGCCTACGCCGCCGCGGGGGGGATGAACCGTCGCCAGGCGGGCGAGGATTTTTATTTTTTGCAGGAGCTCGCCAAGACGGGGCGGGTCGAGGCGATCCATGCCACGACCGTCCACCCGGCGCCGCGCGCCTCCCATCGAGTGCCTTTCGGAACGGGACGGTGGGTTCAGGAGCGCCTTGACGGCAGGCAGGAACTCGTGACGTACCATCCTGACGGCTACCGCGTTCTGGGAGTGCTGCTTTCGCTGGTGCACGAACGTCCCGATGCCGCGCCCGAGTCGATCCTGGCGGAGCTGGCGCGCACCAGTCGACCCGCGGCCGGGTTTCTGGAAGGGCAGGGGTTTGCGGAATGCTGGAACAAATTACACCAGAACAGTCCCAATCCGCGCGTGTTTCTGGCCCAGTTTTACCGGTGGTTTGATGCATTCAAGACGTTGAAACTGCTGCATTGCCTGCGCGACGCCGGTTTTTCGCTTCAGCCGGTGTGGAGCGCCGTCAGGACGCTTCTGGAGCAGGCGGGACAGGCGCCCCCGGCATTCCCGTGGCAGAATCTGGCCGAGGAGCGAGAAGCCCAGACGGCCCTGCTGCTTCATCTGAGGCAATTGGAGCGCCGGCCGTCTATATGACCTATAGGTCTTATAGGGCTTATAGGTCCCATAGGTCCCATGAGACCTGTGCGGGCCGCAGTCGGCGCAAATCCAGCCGCGATGGGCTATGCTTCATTCTCAACGACGGTCTTGAGCTGTTGGAGGGCCGCGGAACAGGCCTCGAGGAGTCCGGGGGCGGTGGCTTTTGCGGCGGCGAGCAGCATCAGGGCGTGGTCGCGCTCACCGGCGCCCAGATGCTTCACGAGACGCTTCACATACACGGTCACCAGGGTCTCGACGTCGGCGGCTTCCCAGATCTGCGGCGGCAGGGCGGCCCGGCGCTCCGTAACGAGATCGACGCACCGGGATATCGCGGCTGTGTAATCGGGGCGCGCCTGCAGCGACTGGAGGTAGTTTCCGAGGGCCGCGCCGATGTCACCCTCGGCTTCAGCGAGCAGGCCCAGGTGGTAGAACGCACTGAAACCGCCCGTGCCTCGTACCAGTTCCCGCCGGGGACCGATCTGCACCGCGGAGAGAAACGCTTCCCGCGCGCGCGGCACGTCGCCGAGCATGAGGTATAGATAGCCCAGGGCGTGGGGAAAATCGGCCCACCGGGTTGCCGGATGGCCCATCGCCCGGTGCCGTTCCAGGAGGTCGCAGGCATCCTGGTACCGTTCGAGATTGGCGCAGGCGTAGGCGAGGCACGTCAGCAGGTCAATGAGCATGTCTTCCGAGACCGCGCGGCCGTGGGTTCCCGTGGGAAGGGCCGCGCCGGCGAAGGTCATGCTCGCCAGGGACTGCTCAAACGCGCGCACCGCGTCGCCGTACGCCTTGCGGCAGAAGTCGGCCTTGCCCAGCTGGTAGAGGTAGTACTCGTCGTCGGGATGGCGTTCCAGTTCCCGCTGGAGGATGCGGCGGTTCCGGTCGATTCGGGCCAGGATGGCCTCGCGGTCTTCGTACCCGGAATGGAGGTAATGCAGACCGGTGGGGGCCTGCAGGGCCTCGCCCTCGACGGGCACGAGCTGCTCATGGATGGCGCCCTGGAAGGTGAACCGGCCGCGCCGGAAGAATTTGGGCGATACCGAAGCCTCCTCGAGCGTATGGTCGCCGTCGCGGACGCCGCTGAGTATGACCACGGTACCCAGGGTGTTGGGCGAATGCGCGCGGGCGAAATCCTCGAGCAGGCCGCGGGCCTCGGCGGGATGGACAACCCGATGATCCGCATCGGCCACGAGAACGTAATCGCCCGTGGCCATCTCGAGCGAATAATTCCGGGCGAGGGCGAAGTCGTCCTGCCATTCGAACGAGTACACGTGCGGAGTGAACTCGAGGGCGAGCGGGACGGTCCGGTCGTCGGAGCCGGTATCCACCACCACGAGCTCATCGGCAAGCGGGAGGAGCGATTGCAGGCACCCGGCGAGCTGGGCCTCTTCATTGCGGACGATCACGGCGGCGGTGATCTTCATGAACCGGTCTCCCGTGCAGGTGTGCGTGCGGATACGGGTGCATCATAGGGCGTCCCACGTGGGGGATCAAAGACGCGGCGCGGTCGTGGCGCGGTCGCGAAGATACGGAACGGCCCGGCAGCGGATTCCGCGAGTTCGGGAACCTGCTGCCGGGCCGCAGTCGATCTATCTCACGTGGCTCGAACGATCGGGGCGCGATCTACCCGAGCAACTGCAGCGCGGTCTGCGGCACCACGTTGGCCTGGGCCAACACGGAGGTGCCAGCGCTGATGAGAATCTGCGTCCGCGTGTATTCCGTCGTCACTTTGGCGAAGTCGGCGTCGCGGATGGCGCTTTCAGCCGCCGCCGAGTTTTCTTCCTGGATGGCCAGGGTATTGATGGTGAACTCGAGGCGGTTCTGGAAGGCGCCGAGGGTTGCTCGCAGCGACGAAACGCTGTTGATGGCGAGGTCCAGGATGCTGAGCGCGGATACCGCGGCATCCTGCGACGAAATGCTCACCGAGCTGACACCGATGTCCGACGCTTTGGCGCCGCTGAGCTGGAGCTGCAGGGTCTGTCCGGCCTGCGGCCCCGCCTGCAGGGTGAGAGTCTGGGCCGCGCTGAGGACGCGGAGCCCGTTGAACTCGGTGTCGGACGCGATGTCGTCGATCTGTTCCAGCAGCTGGGTCACTTCGGCCTGCAGGGCGGCCCGGTTGGCGGTCGTCATCGTGCCGTTGGCCGATTGAACCGCCAGCTCGCGGATACGCTGCAGGATATTCGTCGTTTCGCTCAGCGCGCCTTCGGCGGTCTGCATCAGGCTGACGCCGTCCTGCGCGTTGCGCTGGGCCACCCGCGTGCCGCGCACGACCGAGTTGAACCCTTCGGCGATGGCGAGACCAGCGGCGTCGTCGCTCGCCCGGTTGATGCGCAGCCCGCTCGAAAGCTGTTCGAGCGCTTTATTGAGCTGCTTCGTGGAGCGGGCTAACACGCGCGAAGCGTTGATAGCCGCCGTATTCGTATTGATCCTGAGTCCCATGATCTATCCTCCTTGAGTGACGTCTTTGCGCATCCATGCGCACCGCAATGCCGAACGTTCTCTTCGAAACAGCGTGTCCCAAACACCATCCCGAACATCATGCGAAAACGATTCGGCGCGAATCCAAACCGGTTCTTGGCAGCCAACCGGCGGGCTGCGAGCGTGCGAAGCTCCCGGGCCAGCCTTCGGATGGGGCGTCTCCTGTCCCTGGAGCGCCGCCACAGGCAGCCGATGCGTTCCCGGGGAATCCCTTGAGGCGCGTATGGCCTCTCCCCGACAACCCAGGGCTGTCTGTTCCAGACTGGCCAAGGCGTGAAGCACATTGGCTCCGGCCTTCGCCCGATCTCATTCAACTGTGCCCCGGTCCTACGAAGCCCACGTCTCCCGCGGGCGGTGTTAGGATGCATTCACGACGCTGGCGCGCTGTGCAGGCCGTTATCGTGGGGAGTCCCCCGTTAACATGGACGGCTGTGCTTCGCTGCCACATTCCGCCGTTGTCGACGAATATATCGGCAACTTTAGCGGGGGACTTTAGCACTTTTTTTGAAATAGCCGGATTTTTTTGGCATATGCGGAGAAACCGGGGCGCAAGGGGCGGAGCATTTCACATCTAAGTGGTTCTTTGTAAAGGATTTATCCTGGGTGGGCGGACACGAAGAACGCCGCGCCAGGACTGGCGCGGCGTTCGAATTTCAGAGGTTATGAGCGGATTATGGGGTGGCTTGCGTCATCCGCCGAGCAACTGGAGGGCGGTCTGAGGCACCAGATTGGCCTGAGCAAGTACCGCGGTACCCGAGCTGATGAGGATCTGGGTGCGCGTGAACTGGATGGTTTCGGTGGCGATATCGGCATCGCGGAGCGCACTGTCAGATGCCGATGCGTTTTCCTCGGTGATGGCGAGGCTGTTCATGGTGAATTCGAGGCGGTTCTGGACGGCGCCGAAGGTCGCGCGGAGCTGGCTGACGCTCTGAATGGCGGCATCCAGGATGGCGAGCGAGGAGACGGCGGCTTCCATGGTGGACAGGGAGACCGTGGTCACCCCCAGGTTGGCCGTCGACGCGCCGGCGACCGCGATTTCAATCGTCTGGCCCGCGCGGAACCCCGCCTGGAGGGTAATGGTCTGGGCGGAACTCAGCACGCAGAGGCCGTTGAATTCGGTGTCAAAGGCGATGTCGTCGAGCTGCTGGAGCAGCTGTTTTACTTCGAGGTCGAGCGATTCCCGGTTGGCCGTGCTCTGGGTGCCGTTGGCCGCCTGGACCGCCAGTTCGCGCATGCGCTGCAGGATGTTGGTGGCCTCGCTCAGCGCGCCTTCCGCCGTCTGTACGAGGCTGATGCCATCCTGTGAGTTGCGCTGAGCTACCGCGGACCCGCGAATGACGGTGCGGAACCCTTCCGAGATGGCGAGACCGGCCGCGTCGTCCGCGGCCCGATTGATTCGGAGACCGCTGGCCAGGCGTTCGAGGGTGGTGTTGAGTTGGCGCGTTGTTCCGCGCAAGGTGCGGGCTGCATTGATCGCCGCAATGTTGGTGTTGATCCGAAGACCCATGGCTCATATCCTCCGTGATATTTGCGCCTTTGCGTCCCTGCATCGGCTTTGGAGCCGGTTCCATCGGCTCCAGGAAGTCTATCGGCACCGGGCGGAAAAACCTTTAGCCCGCAGCGTGCCCTGGCGGGACCGGCGGAGGCCTGCCGGTGGCTGCGCGGGAACGGGAGATCAGATGCGGTTTCGCACTTTCTGCAGATTGGACAGCGCGCCGTGGTGGGAGGGGTCCTGCTGGAGGCACTGTTCGAACGCGGCCGCGGCTTCGCTGTAGCGCTGTTCTTTCATGAGCACCACGCCCAGGTTGTTGTACCCCGCGGAGCTGCCAAGACGTCCGGCACGGGTAAAATGCAGTTTTGCGTCTTCCAGCCGATCGTCGTAGAAATACAGTTCGCCGAGGGCATTGTGGACGTGCGCGACGCAGGCGCGCTCGTCGATCAGGCGCTGCAGGGTTTCGCGCGCCTCCTTGCGGCGTTCCAGACGCAGCATCTGGTGAATGTAGAGACGCAGGCATTCCGGGCAGTCCGGGCGGCTCAGGAGGGCTTTCCGGGAGGCTTCGGCGGCATTGGCGAAGTCGCCGTGGCTTTCCAGGGCAATGCTCAGGTAACGATAGCCGTCCGCCCAGCCCGGGTCGGCCTTGAGCGCGTTCTGAAAGCTCTCGACGGCGGCGGGCCACTGCTTCTGGTCGAGGTAGATCACGCCCAGGTTGCGCCAGGCGCCGGCGAGCCGGGGATCCAGACGGACCGCGAGCAACAGGGCTTTCTTGCCCTCCTCCGAACGGTTGGCGAGGTGCAGGACACCGCCCAAGTCCCTGAGCGCCAACGCGTTGGAAGGATCGAGGCGCAGGGCCTCGCGGTACGCGCCAGCCGCTTTCTCGTAATCGTGGACCTCGGCATACTGGTTTCCCAGTTCGATGTAGCCCTTCGGATCCGTGGGATTCTGGGCCACCTTATCGTGACCCAGGCGGAGGTACATCTCCTGCTTGTCGCGGGTGCGATTGGTGTCTTTGAGACGGGGATAATGGTGGATGGGCACGGGGCAGGCCTCAATCGCGATCCGCGCGCGGGCCAGTGAAGGTTCGACCAGCTCGTGGACCTTCCCCTCAAACCGGACGCCGGCGCCCGCGGGGAACATGCGGACCTTGGTGCTGGGGTGCCAACCGGAGAATCCCCGGGCATGCGGATCGTTGGGGGCGCACGGCGTAAAATCGGCGACATTGGTCGCGTTGGAGTAATTGCGGGTGGTGAACTCGTACGCGAACGCGGCGGGGCCTTTGGCGAGCCGTTTGATCGCGGGCAGATCTTCAGCCGCAATGCGCTCGTCGGCATCCAGCACGAGGATCCAGTCTTTTGTGCACAGACGCAGCGATTCGTTGCGTGCAGCGCCAAAATCGTCGCACCAGAGATAGCCGACGATTCGGGCGCCGTGTTCGCGGGCGATTTCCAGGGTCTCGTCGCGCGAACCCGTATCGACGATGATGATCTCATCGACCAAGTCCCGGACGGACTGCAGGCACTCACCTAATACCTGGCCTTCATCTTTGACGATCATGGCCAGGGAGATCGAACTTCCCACTCCTATTCCTCGATGCTGCCGGGGTTCCTTGACGGGGGCGCGGGCGCCTGCGCGGCGATGCCCCGGTCCGCCGTGAAGGCGGTTTCGGTTGGACGGTCTACGGCGCCGGCGGCCACGAGCGCATCAAAGGTCTCCCGATCAACGACTTCCCCGCTGGTAACCACACGAGTAGACATATTCACCGTGACGGCGAACTGCCGAATGGGCTTTCCGCGCCGCTGCAAAAGAGCGCCCTTTTTCAACATATCGAATTCGATGCGGTAAAAAGACGGTTTCTGCCCGCCGGGCTGATCGCCGCCGCGTAAATGGGGCGGCACGCCGCCACGTCTATCCTTTTTCTGGAACCACACCGACGTTGACTCCTCTCGCGCCTTAAAAGGCGGCCAGTGAATAACTCCCCTATTCTACCACGCCGTGGAAACGGCGAACAATGGCGGCGTTGTGCCCAGAATCGCCTGACGGGGGGCAGAGGAACAAGTTGTGTGCCCGATAGCCGAGCGCGGAGCTGTGGACGGAATGGACGGAATGGACAGGATGGACGCCCCGGCCTTTAACGACTCCGCAGGGGTCGAGGCCGCGGGTGAAGCCCGTGGATCGGCTGCGCCCGGAGCAATTCAAATTGGACCCCGTTCCGGGGTCCCCGGAGTCCCATCCGGATTCCGAACGGGGACATTCTTGTCTTGTAGCGCAGGCGTCTCGCCTGCAATCTTGTATCCGGGGGACGAGCCGGATGCAGGCGAGACGCCTGCGCTACAAGATCCCCGTTCTTTTTTCGGTGTGGGATCGCTCGGGTGTGGGATCACGCGGGCCGTGTGGTCATTCGGATTTCGAATCCCTTCACAATCGTTCAGGCAGGCACGTCCATGTGGTCCATAACGTCCATATCGTCCACAGGGTCCACAGCGTCCACACAGTCCACAGGGTCCACCCTGCCACCGCCGATCGCTCCCTCGAAGATCTCTTCGTCCGAACGGGGACACCGAGTCGCGCCGCGGACGGCGCTGGGAACATGTCCCCGTTCTTCTCCGGTGGGGGAGTATGCAGGTCGCGCTACGGCTGGGCCGGCGCGCCGGCCTGTGCGTCGGCCGTGACGGGGGGCACCCGGTACCAGGCGCCCCCGGATTCAAAGATGATTGCTTCCTGGAACCGCAGGGTTTCGGCGAGGGCCGGATCGTTGGCGATGAGGGCGCTCAACGCTTCGGAATCCCGTTCCACGGCAACGGTCGTCTCGTCAGCATACATGGTCTGAGTCCAGGTCTCGTTGCGCAGTTCGAAGACCCGGGTCCCGATGCGCTTCATGCCGGCCGACTCGATGGTTTCAACATGCGCCTCCTCCGCCGCCGGAGCGCTTTCCGCGGCCGTGATGGCGGGGATGGTCTCCGCTGGCGCCTCCGCAGGCGGGGGCGGCGGTGTCTTGACGTCTGGCGGCGCAGTGGCCGCGGCGGTGGCGTCTTGTGGCGCATCCCCCGCCCTTCCGCCTTCTGCCGCCTGGAACGGAGCGCTCATGGCAAGATCTTCATCCGTGCCTGCCTTCAGTTCGCGTCCCACCGCGCCGCTGGAAGGCGGGGCCAATGCCGGCGCTTCCACGACGCGCTGCTGCAGGGCACCGTCGTCCCTGCGCATCCGAGCCGCGGGGGCCGGCGCTGCGGGCGGAGCAAGAGGGGCCACGTCAGCGGTTGCCGTACCGCGCAGTTCGTCGCCGGCGCTCTCCTGGCGCAGCCCAAGCTCTCCGGCAGGCGCATTGTCCGCCAGTGTTTCCTGTTTCGGGGCTGGTTCGCTGGCGGGTTCGGCCGGTGCGGGTTCGAGGCGCGTCATGGTGAAGGTGTTTGAATCCGGGAGTTGCAGGACGATCAGCCCGAACACGAGCAGGAATGCGGCCGCTGCCGCGAGCAGGGGCCAGGCCGCACGCCGTGAGGAGCGCGGCCGGCCAAACGATGCCGTGCGGCGGCTTGGCCGGGCCGTGCGCAGCCGGACGGCGAATTCTTCCGGGGCCTCGTATCGCGGCATCTCGCGGAACAGGCGGTCCATCCGGGTCAACGCGTTCCACTCGCGCGCGACGGCTGGATCCGAGGCGATGAGCGCCTCGAGTTCCCGGCGCTCACCGTCGGGGAGCTCGCCGTCGAGCAGCGCGGACAGTTTTTCGCTTAAGGACTCGTTGTCCATCATTCAGCCTCAAGAATGGCCAGGTCGCGGAGACGTTCCCGCAACCGTTTTCGCGCCTGGTTGAGGCGCGACTTCACCGTGCCGGGGGGACAGTCCATCACCTCGGCGATCTCCTCGTAGGACAGGTCGTCGAAGGTGCGCAACACAAAGGGGAGACGGTAATGGTCGGGCAATTCTTCGAGGCATCGCTGCAGGACCTCTTCCATCTCGTGTTCCATGGCGTCCGTACCCGGATTCCGTTTTGCCGCGGCGGCGGCGTTGGCGACGGCGGGCGCGTTCTCGAACAGGGCATCGAGGGACGTGCCCCTGTCGCGTCCTTTGCGTGAGCGGTCCCGCAACCGGTTACGCGCCAGATTCGCCGCGATGCTGTACAACCACGTGTAAAACCGCGCGTCGCCCCGGTAGCTGTCGAGCGACTGGTACGCCCGGACAAAGGCCTCCTGGCAGATGTCGAGGGCGTCCTCCCGGTTGCCGAGAAATCGGACCGCGACGTTGTAAAGCCTTTTCCCATACCGGTCTGCAATGACGTCAAAAGCGCTCGTATCGCCCCGGCGGCATTGTTCGACCAGATCGGGGTCGGCCATCGCGTCGGCTTCTCTGTGAAGTACCACGGTGCAAATTTCGAGCGGAGGCACCCGGCGGTTCGCCGCTCACTCCTTCTGACACCAAACCGGCCCTGCGGTTCGTTTCCCGCAGCGGGCGGGAATCATTTTAACACGATCCGGAGCAATACTCGACCGGAAGTCCCGGTGGATTGACTCCGGCAAATGCTTGCCGTTATGCTCTTATCTATCGCCGTTGCATATTGGGAGAAGTTGTTCTTCCTGAGTAACCAGGGGTCACCAACACAGCGAAAGGGGAAAGTAAGGTGCGCAAGTCAATCGTTGTTGTAATGGCAGGAATGTTTGCGGCGGTCGTGATTGCGGGTTGCGCCACCGGATCGGGCGCAAGCGACAAGGATCAGATCGCGGGTGTGCTGAATGCCTGGAAGGCCGGCATTGAAGCGGGCAATATCGACGCGATCATGGCGCCGGTCTCCGAAGCGTTCACGCACTATGAGTGGACCGATAAGGCCGCGTTGAAGTCGTTCATCAGCGGCGCGCTGGCTCAGGGCGAACTGAGCAACGCGAAAGTGGATGCCGAGAGCGCCGAGTTCACCAAGAATGACGACGGCACCTGGACGGTGTACCCGATCGATCTGCAGGCCATGTTCGGCAGCGCGACGATCGAAGGGACCTTCAAGCAGGAAGAGAGCGGGTGGAAGATCATCCGTATCGAGGTTGAAGGCATCTGAGCAGTCGGAGCATTGTTTCAGCGCGGGCGTTTCCAATGGATTCTGGAAGCGCCCGTTTCGTTTGGGGCGCGCGTTGCGGGGTGTACGCTACGTGGAACGGGCCGGTTCGTTTCCGACGCCGGACGCGCCGGGTTTGCGGCGGGCCACGACGAAGAAGCAATCCCCCATGCGGGGATTGAGGCGGAACACGAAGCGGCGTATGGCGCGTTTCAGGAAGTTCACGGGCGGGTTGTGCATCCCGTAGCGCCGTTCTTCGGTGATGAACCACCGGGCGAACATCACTTCGATTTCCTCGGCGGCGTAGAATACGGAACAGTACTCCATCAGCGCCTTGTTCTCGATGGCGTTGTACTGGTTGAACCAGCGGAAGGGGTTGTCGCCCCAGAGGGCGTCGAGGCGGCGGCCGAGCGCGACCGCGTTCGGGGTTTCAACGATCAAAATGCCGCCGGGCCGCATGACGCGCGCGATCTCGGCGATGGTGTGGTGGGGATTGTAGAGGTGCTCGATCACCGACGCGAAGATCACGATGTCGAAATAGTGGTCCTCGTAGGGCAGGGCCTGCACGTCCACGTTGCAGATCTGCGCGAGAATACCCTTTTTGCGCATGCGGTCGATGTCGGTGGCGAGATCAACGCTGTGAAACTCGTCGGCGTACTTGGCTTTGACCTCCGACACGATATCGGCCACATCGCCGCCGCCGCCGATATCCAGGCAGCGTTCCTGGCGTTCGGGCGCGTGCACGGCGAGCAGGTCCAGCAATTGCCGGTGGCGTGAATGATGGAACAGCCGGTATTCTTCGCGTGTCTTGTGCATCTCAGTCGGTCGGTGAGCCGGTTCTGTCAGTCCCCAGGATTCCCAGGACGTATGGTCGCATATTCGCGCGTTCCTGTCCAGCGAAGGACAGCGAAGGAACAGCCGACGGGCCCCGCAGCGCAGGGCCTAGCTGCAGCGCAACACGCGGCCCTCATAGGGTGGAATCTCTACGGCGTCCGGCGGAGCGCCTGCCAGCGCCTGCGCGGTGTGCGGGTTCCACCATTCTCGGGCGTTTCGGGCGGCGCGAACCGTGACGGCGCACCGAAGGGTCTCGGGGGCCTCGTTGACGAACAGGTACATGTCGGCGTCGGCGTCGCGGAGGTGCAGGCAGCGGAGACCCGGTTGCGGCGGGTCAACGACGACATCCGGCGCGGCGAGTTCCGCGAGCCGGGCGACCAGCGAGTCCGGGTCGGGCGCGAGCACGCCGATTCCGGGCGCCGGGTCGGTATAGGCGACGACGCGCCCGGCTTCGATCATGGGCCGGAGTTTGGCGAGGACGGCCTCGTCGGTGTACCCGGGACCGTCGATCACGACGGCCGTGTACGCCAAATCGCGGATCCGTACCGCGCCGGCATCGACGGTACAGGCGTCGAGGAGGGTGTCGCGGTCGAGATAGTTGAAGTCGCGCTGGTGTTCCAGGAGGATGCGCGCTGCCCGCCAGGGGAGCTGGGTGGGCGCTCCGAGAATGGCGGTGTCGCAGACCTGCGCACTCTGGGCGATGAGCCAGCACATGCGGCGGCAATACTCGGCGTAGGGCCGGTACCGGTCCCACCAGGTGTTATTCGGGCCGACGTCTGGGGGCCGTTCATCCCGCCGCGCGTCGCGCACGGAGTAATAGAAGGCGTGGGGCATGAGGAGATTGACGCCGCGCACCAGGAGCCAGTTGGTAATCCATTGGCTTTCTTCGAAGGTGAATTCCCATCCGTAGGCGCCGAAGCACTCGTTGGCGTTGCGCGGCCGGCCGTAGTGGCGCTGGGCGGAGGCGCTGCATTTCGCCATGGTCGATTGTGGCCCCTCGATGGACTTGTCCTGGAACGGTTCGATATAGCGCCACACGATGTCCTGGCCGGGGATGTGAAAGTACTTGAGCAGGGCGATGTCGCCGGGCTGGGCCGGATGGCCGGTGAGCGCGACGCCATGTGCTTCGCACCAGCGGCTGTACGGGGCGTAGTAGGTCTGTTCGAGCCGCGCGTTGACGGCGCGGTCGAAGTCGCTGCGGTACCGTGCGGCCTCCGGGTATGCATCGTTCCAGAGGGCCTCGAGATGCGGCAGGACGTCGTAGCCGAGGAAATCGCTGAGAAACGTCTCAAGACCCCAGGTCCAGGGCCGGGCGTCGCGAATCGCGCCGCGTCCGAGGACCGACGGTTCATCGGTAAAGACGGCGATGACGGTTTTGCCGAAGTGTTCTTTGAGGCGTTCGTAGTGGGGGTCGAGGGCCAGCCGGAAGAAGCAGGCGGTGGATTCCGGGTTGAGCAGGTCGCCCGAGGGGGGCGCGCCGGGTTCGCCGTCGTCCTGCCCGTAGTGTACGCCGCGGATGCGGCCGTTGGAGCGGCGGTTGATGTAGAGCATGTCGCCTGAAGCGGCCACGAGTTCTTCATCGTCAACGGGGGGCTGGTCCTTCGGGCGGCGCACGAGGCAGCGGGTGGCATAGCGGGGGTTCTCGGCCACGACCTTGCCCGCACACGAGCCGGAAGGATACATGCCCTCGTCGTAGAGGACGACCACCATCTGCTTTTCGGCCGCGTAGTCGACGGCGACGTTGACGAAATGGAGCCACGCTTCCGAGGCGAATCCGATGGATTCCGGCAGCCCGATCCGGGCGTGGGGGATGAATCCGTAGACGCCGTGGGCCTCGAAGTCGTCGATCTGCCGCCGGATCTCGTCCTCGGTCAATGCGTCGTTCCAGAACCAGAAGGGAACCAGCGTATATGCGCGCGGGGCGTTGATGAATTGCTGAAGGGTCGCCATGGCTGCTCCTTTTCGCGGCTGCCGCGGCTTCACGATATACTATCGGGCGCGCGGATGCACGCGGGGTTTCTCGAGGGAGGGGGCCGGACGATGAAACAGAGAACGGATGGAACACGGCGTCGGGGATGCGGGTTCCTGATGGCCAGGTTCGGTGTCGTGTTCCTGGCCGTGGCGCTTCTTGCCGCGTGGCTGTACTGGTTTCTGCCGCTCTGCGGCATACCGTTCAACGCCAGCCGGCACGGTGCACCTCCCCTCACCCCCAAATGGGCGTTGGAATGCTGGCTGTGGGAGGACGACGTCAACACCGCGGACGCGGTCCTCGAACTCCTCGCGGGGTATGAACAGCACGACCTCCCCGTGCGGACCGTCTTGATCGACAGCCCGTGGAGCACCCGCTACAACGATTTCCAGGTGGACGAGGCGCGGTATCCCGACCCGGAAACGTTTTTCACGGGCCTGCAGGAGCGCGGCTACCGGGTGGTGTTGTGGATGACGTGTATGGTCAACAGCGAGAACGACGACACGGCCATCCGCGACGCGTCCGACTGGTACGCGAAGGCCCGCGACCAGGGGTACCTGGCGGCCGGCGATTTCCAGTCGAAGTGGTGGAAGGGCAAAGGGGGCTTCATCGATTACACGCGGCCCGAGGCCGTCGCGTGGTGGCGGGGCCTGCAGCGCCCTCTCCTGGCGTGGGGTGTGGACGGCTGGAAACTCGACGGCACGGCCACGTATTTCTTCTCGCGTCCGTTCGGCGTGCCATTTCCGTATCAGAAGACGCATGCGGGCTGGATGACCACGCGCGGGTATATGGACCGCTACTACCGCGACGAGTACCGCAACGTCCAGACGGAGGAACTGAATCCGGAGTTCATCACGCTGGCGCGGGCGATAGACGGGTATTTCCATCCCGAAGGGTTTGCGCCGCTGGATGCGGCGCCGGTCACGTGGGTGGGGGATCAGGACCACGCGTGGCGTTTGGAAGAGGAAGGCATCGAGGAGGCGCTGCGCGACGTTTTGCGCAGCGCCCGGCTCGGGTATAACGTCATCGGTTCGGACGTGGGCGGGTTTGGCGGCAGGACGATTCCACCGCGCCTGTACATCCGGTGGGCGCAATTCTCAGCGTTCTGCGGGCTGTTTCTGAACGGCGGCCACGGGGAACGCGCGCTGTGGAAACGAAGTCCCGAGGAGTTGGAGATCATCCGGCAATACGCCTGGCTGCACACGGAGCTGGTGCCATTCATGCATTCCTGCGACTTGAAGCGGGTCTCGAACCTGCACACGCGGCCGTCGGGGCGCAGCTCCGGCGTACTCATGCGGCCGGTCCGAGGCAAGTACCAGTATCGGTTCGGAGACACGTTCCTGGTGGCGCCGATATACGAGGATTCACCGACACGCGCCGTGGACCTTCCCAAAGGGCGCTGGCGGTATCTTTTTGACGACAGGGACGTGCTCGAAGGCCCCCTGACCTTTGTCAGCGAGTATCCGCTTGATGAGTTTCCCGTGTTCATCGAAGACGGCGCGATTTTTCCTCTCGACGTGAAACGCCCCTACACGGGTTTCGGGGATCGCGATTCGGAGGGGTTTCTGACCTGGTGCCTCTGGCCGCACGGCGAAAGCAGCCACATCTTCATGCACGACGCCACGCGGCAGAGCCGGGTGACGTGCACCGTGCGGGGAAACGGGACGGATATTGTCCTCGAGGGCGAAGCGCATCCGCACATTCTGCGTGTGTACTGCGAGGCGAAGCCCTCGGATGTCCGGCTGAATGACCGGGTGCTCGCGGAGGGCGACGCGTGGCGCTATGACCCCGCGGACCGCCGCCTCTGGATCAGGAACGCGACCCCCACTAGCCTGTGTGAGTACCGCATCGAACACGGAGAACGGCGCAAAAACGCTACTTGATGAACCGGAACGTCAGGGGATAGCGGTACGATTCGCCTTCGTTGGCTTTCATGGAGGCGATCAGCACATAGATCAGGTCGACGACCACCACCGCCAGCAGAATCAGCCATCCGATAAAGACCAGGGTCAGCACGTAGCCGACCACCATGCCGATGAACATCGTGAGCTGGAAGTTGACGGCTTCCTTGCCCTCCTCGTCGACAAACGCGTAGACCTCGCGTTTCAACATCCAGACGATGAACGGTCCCAGCACATTGGCGAACGGGATGCAGGTCAGGATGGCCGCGCCGCTGAGGTGGCAGGCCATGCCCCACATGCGCTCGTCCTTGCCGCGGCCAGGGAGAGGGGGTGCGGCTGCCACCGGTTCTTCGTCCAGAGGCCGATACGCCGTCGTCTCGTCGAGAGGCTCTTCCGGGAGATCCGGTCCGGTATCCATGTCGTCTGACATCTGCTGTCCTCCGTCACGGTGCAGCTGTATTCGTGTTGCGCGTACAGTCTGCCCGGATGCGATCGGTGTGTCAAGTCGCGCCGGTGTGATGGACGGGGTGGACGGGGTGGAC
>DDYW01000046.1 GCA_002348185.1 Candidatus Hydrogenedentes bacterium UBA2224
TCGGCGATGACGGACGCGGAAATCATCATCACGGGCTGGGGAACGCATGCCGTCTCGGACGCCATGCTTGATGTGGCGCCGGGCCTGAAACTGATGTGCCATTCGGCGGGCTCGATCAAACATCTCGTGTCCCCGGAATTCGCTGCGCGGGGAATCCGGGTGACTTCGGCCGCCCCGGCGCTGGCGGTGGGGGTGGCCGAGTTCGCATTCGGGCTGATGCTGATGTCGATGAAGGCGGTCTGGGCGTGCGTTGCCGCCACGGGCGCGGGCCGATGGGAGCGCGAGCCGGTCATGGACTGGATTTGCGAGCCGCACGAGGCGACGGTGGGCATCATCGCGGCGAGCAGCGTGGGGCGTGAACTGCTCCGCCTGTGCAACACCCTCTCGCTGAAATTCATCCTGTTGTATGACCCCTTGGTGAGCGAGGAGGAGGCCGCGCGTCTCGGCGTGGAGAAGGTCTCGCTCGAGGACCTGATGCGCCGGTCGGACGTGGTGCAGCTCTGCGCGCCGAACCTCCCGGCCACGCGGCACATGATCAACGCGGAGAGGCTGGCGCTGATGCGCGACAAGGCGATCTTCATCAATACGTCGCGGGGGGCGCTGGTCGATGAGACGGCCCTGATTGCGGAACTCGAGAAGGGGCGTATCCTGGCCTGCCTTGACGTGACGGATCCCGAACCACCGGAGCCCGGGAGCCCGCTGTACACGCTCCCGAACTGCATCCTCACGCCCCACATCGCAGGGGCGGTCAAGCAGAACATCCGGCGGCAGGGGGAGTCGGTGGTCGAGCAGGTCGAAGCGTTTGTCGCGGGTAAACCGATGCCGTGCGAAGTGGCGCTGGACCGGCTGGATATCCTGGCGTAGCCGTTCCGGCGAAATGGTCGTAGAACAACCACCATGGTTGTGGAGATCGTCCTATGACGGGCATGTCCTTGTTGGCGGCGGCGCTGCTCTGTTGCGGGCAGGTGCAGTGGGCGCATCCGGCCGGGCTCGTTACGGCCGAGACCGTGTCGGAAGTCCGGGAGCGCGTCGCGACGCTCGATTGGGCGGCGGCGATGGTGGCGTCGCGTAAAGAGACGCTACGGCCCTGGGTCGAGACGCCGTCCGCGGAACTCGCGCGGGTGTTTCCAAAGACGCGCGGCAACGTGTACCACAACTTCTCGTGTCCGGCCGACCGCCACCGCCTCGAGTTCGACCCGTTTGAGCCGGACACCTACACGTGCTCCTCGTGCGGCACGGCCTATCTCGCCGATACCGACGCGGGCATCTATCCGGAGGGCGACCGCTATCACGGGACGATGCGCGACGGCTGGGAATGCATGTTCTATCAGCAGGCGGGGTCCGTGGCGGCGACCCTGGGCCTCCTGGCGAAGCTCGAACCGGACCCTTCGCCGCACACCGCGCGCGGGATCGAGATCCTGATGTTGTACGCGCAAACCATCGAGGGACTGAAGACGGACGTTTCGGAAGACCCGGAGCGGTCCCGCATCCTGACCTATCACCGCGAGGGCGACAACAAGATCCTGAACGACCTGGCGTGCGCGTATGAGCTCCTGAGGGACGCCATGACGCCGGAGCAGCGCGCGCGGTTCCAGACGGCGGTCCTGGAACGTATGCTGAACGACATCATGCTCGAACCCGAATACCGCTACAACCACAACAACATCTATCAGTGGTACCGCACGGTGCTGCAGACCGCGCTTTGTCTGGAGCGCGAAGATCTGATCGACTGGAGCTTCGGCTACGGGCCGTACTCGCCGGAGGCGCTGCCGGAGCACGTAAGTATCCAGCGCATCATCGAAACGCATTTCAAGCCGGACGGGGCGTTCTGGGAGTTATGCTCGGGCTACCACCTGTATCCGATGCACTCGTTCTGCGAAATCGCGGTGTTGACGCACAACCTGTCGCGCATGGACCCCGCCCGGTTCCCGCCGGCTCGCTACGATCTGACGCAGCCGGACAGTCCCGGCGGTCAGGCCATCAAAAACGCCCTTGAATGGTTTGTGTCGATGGCCATGCCGGACCGCTCGATGCCCGTGATGGGAGATTCGACCATCTCGCGGGCGGACATGGCGGACTACTTCATCACCGCCGAGGTCGGTTACCGCTTCTTTGATGTGCTGGCCGTGGGCGATTACGCGCGCTTGCGGGAAAACAAGCGGAGCTGGGACGCACTGTTGTACGGCGCGCCCCGGATCGTGCAGCACGAGTTGCCCTACACGAGTTCCTTCCTGTCGAGCGGGTGGGTGTCGCTGCGCAACGAATGGCAGGGAAACCGCGTCTGGGCGGGACTGAACGCCTTGATCCGGGGCGGGGGCCACCAGCATGCCGACCGGCTCACGCTGGTGACGTATGCGCACGGCGAATTGTTGGCGCTCGAAAAGGCCACGCCCTACAACGAAAGCACGACACGCATGTTCGGGCGGATGACGCCGTCGCACACCACGGTGACCGTCGACAGGGTCTCTTCGACAGCCGGTCATGATCTGAAGCCCGAAGACACGCCCGTGGTGGCGCACTTTTTCCCGGCCCGGGCCGCGAAATTTGCCAAACTGCACGGCGACCGCCTGTATGCGCAGTGCAGCGTCTACCGCCGGTCAGTGGCCATTGTGGAAGACGTCCTGGTCGACTGTTTTGACGTGCAGGGCGGCGCCACGCACGACTGGATGGCGCATCATGCGGGACCGGCGCCCGTGTTGTCGATGGAGACCGCCGGGGCACCGTTTGAGCCCGCGGAATGGCTGTATAATGGCACCGAGCGTGTCCGGCGCGGGGCGGGCGATGCCCCGTGGGACGCCCGCTGGACGGTGAATGGCGTGACCTCGCGGCTGACCATGCTGCCCGCCGCGCAAACGGAGGTGTTCGCGCTCGAAACCTATCCCACGGACAACGCATTCATCACGGAGAACGATCCGCCATGCCAGACGCTGTGCGTGCGGCGGAACCAGGATGCGCCGTTCGTGGCCGTGTGGGACGCGTGGAAGGAGGTCCCCAACCTGACGGCCGTGACGCCCGGAAACGCGCCCAAATCGGTGAAGGTCGACACGCAATCCAACGTGTATTACATGGTATTTGGCGGAGAGGCGGCGTTTCCCGATGGCGTGACGGTGGCCACCGACGGGGTGTTTGGCCTGTACCGGACCTCGGGCGCGGTGATGTTCGCAGGCGGGACGTTCGCGGCCGTGTCCGCACCGGAGGGTGCGCTCCGGGTGTACTCCGATGGTCCGGCGTCCGTTTCGGCCGAATGCGCTGATGGCGTGGCTACCCTCGAAGTCTCGGGAAACATCCAGTACGACACGTGGGGCGGAGTCGATCACTACCGCGAGCCGCCGTCGGTCGAGGTTGCACTTGAGGGGACTCTTTGGAAAGTCGAGCGCACGGTGCGGCGCGCCCCGTGAACGAGTCACCGGGTCGTCGTGAAGAACCACTTCAGAAAGTCCGCAACACATCCTGGTGAAAGGAGCGGTGTCATGACGAGAAAGCAGTACATTACGCTTGTAGTGTTTGCGGTGACGGCGGCGTTCGCCGGTGGAATGGTGTCGAACAGGCTGCCGGGTGCGGTGCATGCGGCGACGGACAACGACACACAAAAACTGGATACGCTCGAGGTCCGCGTGCTGAAGGTGGTTGACAGGGAGGGCCGGACGCGTGCCTGGCTCGGCATTGAGGAAGGAGATCCGCTGTTCGTGATGGAGAGTAATGACGGCGAGCCGCGATTCGCATTGGGCGCGCATGATGCAGGCGCAAGCCTCTCTTTGATGGGCGATCAAAAGAAGACAGGGATCGCCATATTCGAGTCCGCGGACAAGCGTGTCGTGTGGCGGGCGCCAGAAACCCTCCAGATTCCTTCAGGGAAGTGACGCGAATTGAGCCTTCCCGAGCGCCAACGGCGCGACAATATACCAGCCCAGCCCAGCGGGCTGGGTCTGCCCATTTCCGCACATCCTCCGGGCTGAAAGCCCGGCACCTCGTTGAGTTCCGCACGATGGCGAGGCCGAGCAAGCGCTCTGTGACCGGCGTTACGGGCCTTCAGCCCTTCCTGCTCTCTCTGTGGTCCTTCCCGGGGCTTCGTCCCCGGCGGGTATGTTGTCGCGCGGTTGGCGCTGAGGAAGCTCGATCATCGCGGCACATGAGTCACGTGATACTGCCCCTGGTTGCACGAGTTGGGGCAATGGCCATGGTTGGACTCCGCGCGGATTGGTTGTACACTGGTTGGGCAAGAACGTGGCGCGTAGTATCTGGATGGGGGTTTCCCGGAGGATTTTGGCATGTGCAGGTGCTGTGGTACGAACATGAACCGCAGGACGTTTCTGGGCGCGGGAGCGGCATTGGCCGCGGCAACGGGGCTGGCGGGCGTGGTCCCGCGCGCGGCCGCCGCGCAACCCGCGTGGGCCCAGGACTTGTGGGATCCCGAACGGCCCTACGCCGTTGCGGCCAGGCCGTTCCGTGTGCAGCCGGTGCTCTTGTACCGCGTCGCGCAGCCGCGTCCGCAAGCCTCGTACAAGTCGTGGGGCAGCGTTCAGTCGCACGAGGCGGCCGCCGAAGAGGCCGGGCGCATCGAAAAGGACCTTGCCGGCATTGCGGGGCAGGCCGGCTTCGAGATGCAGGTATTGCCGGTGGTGAAGGCCACCTCGCCCGATGAGCTCGCGACAATCGAGCGGTCGCAGGTCGACGCGACCGTGTTGTACCCCGCTTCCGGCGGGGGGAGCCTGCTTCAGGCCGGCATGGATCTGCCCGACCCCGTCATCTTCGTTCGGCACCGTTCGGGCCCGCTCTACTACTGGTACGAAGCGCTGAGCGTCCAGTATCTGCGGAGCGACCGGCCGGATTTTGAAGCCCAGCGGGAAGGGCCCACGCCCGCGCTGTCGGTACACGATGTGGTGGTCGACGAGCTGGCGGAACTGGCCTGGCGCTTGCGGACGCTTCACGCCGTCCAGAACACGCTCGGCGCGCGGATCGTGGCGCTGGGGGGCGCGCAGGGCAAGTATGCCGCGAACGCGCCCGAAAAGGCGCGCGACCGTTACGGGATGGAGATCGTCGAGGTCAGCTACGACGCGTTTGCGCCCCGGCTCGCTGCCGCGCTGGCGGACCCGGACACGATGCGGTGCGCGGAGGCCTGGACGGACCGCTACCTCGCAATGCCCGGGACCTCGCTCGAGACCGACCGGGCGTTCGTCGTCAACGCGTTCGTGTTGTACGGGCTGTTCAAGGAACTGATGGCGGAACACAGCGCGGCCGCGTTCACGATCAACAGTTGCATGGGCACCATCATCCCCATGTCCAGCACGACGGCCTGCCTCTCGCTGAGTCTGATGAACGACGAGGGGGCGCTCGCGTTGTGTGAATCGGATTTTGTGGTGGTGCCGCCGGCGGTGCTGCTCTACCACCTGTGCGGCGGTCCGGTTTTTATGCACAATTCGACGTTTCCGCATGCCGGGGTGGTGACCTGCGCGCATTGCACAAGCCCGCGCCGCATGGACGGCGCGCGGTACGAGCCGGCGCGCATTGTCACGCATTACGAATCGGAGTACGGCGCCGCGCCGAAAGTTGAGATGCCCCTGGGAACGAAGCTGAGCTTTCTCAGCCCCGAGTATGCGGTGGGCCGCTGGGTCGGGTGCCGGGGCGAAGTCGTCGACAACCCCTTCCTGGAGATCTGCCGATCGCAGCAGGACGTGCGGATCGAGGGCGACTGGAAACAGCTTCTCCACGAGGTCCGCGATTCGCACTGGCTCATGGTGTACGGCGATCATCTGCGCGAACTTGGCTACGCCGCGAACCGGCTCGGCGTGGTTTGGGACAACATCTCGGACGTGACGGCTTGATTGGCCGGAATACCATGCCGCCGGTGCATCAGAAAGAAGGGGATACGCGCATCGTGAGAGGGAAACGGGGAGCGAGGAGACTCCCGCGCACGGGTCGCGGCGTGGCCTGGGTCGCGGCCGCGGCGCTATGTGCCGGGGGGTGTGTGACAGCCACGGCCATGGAAATTCCCACATCGACGGCGTGGGTGGTCCGGTTCGATCCGGAGACCGCCGAGTTGACCTTGAACCATGCGGCCTCGGGCGCATCGGTCGCGGGAGCGCTCCGTTTCGAAGCGTTCGAGCAGGGCCAGGCGAACGCGTGGCCGGTGGTGGTCCCGCGCGACGGCATCGCGACCCGTCTGGCGGTGGAGACGGCCGACCATCACATCCAGGGCTACGTCGCCTTTTCCGGCACGGGCGACCGTCTCGAGATCACGCCGGTGCACCGGACGCGCCAGAATTTCGAGGGGCGTCTCATCTTTGAAGGCACAGCCCGGCTGGGTGGAGACAGTTTTGCGTGCCGCACGCGGCCGCCGAAAGCCCAGACGGTGGTGCAGTTCGCCTCGGGCGGCGCGGACAGCGCGCTCAACGATTCCGTGTACGACCGGCTGGACGACATGCTGCTGCGGTTCGAGGGCGGCAGTCCGCGAATCGGCACCGTGCCGGACGGGTTTGACGTCGTCTGGAGCGCGCCGATTCACGTTCCGGGGGAGGCGATGGTGGCCGTCGACGTGGTGCGCGGCTATTACCGCCACCGGTGGGCGCCATGTTTTACGCCGCTGAACCGGAAACGCTGCCCCAAACCGCCGACGGGCTGGATGTCGTGGAACGTGTACTTCGACACGGCTGGCGAAACCGAAAACCTCGCCGAAGCGCGCGTGGCGGCGGAACAGCTCAAACCGTTCGGGCTCGAGATCTGGCACATCGAATCGTGGCAGGATAACAGCGCGCAGTTGCCCGTGAGCAGTTTCTCGAACCTCAATCTGCGGCCGTTCGCCGAACAGTTCCCGCACGGCATGAAATGGCTGGCTGACGAAATCCGGAAGCTGGGTTTCGTGCCGGGCATCTGGACGGTCCCGTTCGGGACAGGGAACGCCGAATTCTATGAGGCGCATAAGGAATGGTTCCTGCACCATCCCGACGGTACGCCGATGTCGAACTGGTCCGGCAAATACGTGCTGGACCCGTCGCAGGACGCGGTGCGCGCGCACATGGAAGAGATGCACCGGGTGATGTCCCGCGAGTGGGGATACGATTACTTCAAGATCGACGGGATGTCGGGCGCGAACCGGGGGTATTCGGCGCATTTCTACGAGATGCCCGACGTGCGGGCCGCGTTCCGGAATCCGGAAATCGAAGCGCCGTTCCGATTGTGTCTCGAGGCCTTGCGGCGAGGCATCGGCGAAGACGCCATCTGGCTGGCATGCCAGGGGCATTTCAGCGGGCCCGAAGCCGCCTATGCCGACGCGGGCCGCACCGGGGCGGACATCGTCCACTGGCGCAAGCCGCCCGACTGGAACAATTACCTCAACCAGGCGCGCGTCACCCTGAACCAGATCTTCGTCAACAACATCCTCTGGTGGTGCGACCCGGACACGCTGCTGGTCGGCGAGGCGCCCCTCGAGATGGCGCGTCTCGCGACGGCCGTCGTGGCGTTGCCGGGGCAGATGATGTTCGCAGGCGATAAACTGGCCGGCCTGCCCCCCGAACGCATGTGTTTGCTGCAACAGACCTTGCCGGTGTGCGACGTGCGGCCGCTCGATCTCTATCCCCTCTTCGAACTGGTTCCCGTCTGGGACCTCAAGCTCCGGCGGCCGTTCGGTGAATGGGATGTGGTATCGCTGTTCAATTTCGGGGAAGAACCGCGAAGCATCGAAACCACACTCGACGCGCTGGGACTTCCCGAGGGAACGTATGTATTCTACGACTTCTGGACCGGCGCGTGGGGCGAAACCTCGGAGACGCTCGGGCGCGAACTTGCCCCGCACAGCAACGCGGTCCTGGCGCTTCACCGGGCAACGGCGCATCCACAGTTTCTGAGCACCGATCGCCACCTCACGCAGGGCGGGGTCGGCCTCGAAGCACTCGCGTGGGACGAGGCGGCGAAGACCCTGTCCGGCGCCACGCAGGCGGTCGGCGGATTTTCCGACACGCTGGTCTTTCGTGTGCCGGAGGGGTATGCGCTCGCCGGGGCGTCCGCGGACGGCGCTATCGTGACGCATGGAACGACCGCGTCGGGCCTCCTGTCGATGACGCTGTCGGCGGCGGAGTCGCGCCTGGTCAAATGGGAATTACGGTTCGCGGAATAGGGCGATCTTGGAATACGTGCATGTGCGCAGCAGGAGAGAGACGATGACGACGATTGCGAAAACGGTGATGGTGTTGCTGATGGCGGGTGGGGTTTCGGCGCTGGCCTGTGCGGGCGAGTGTGCCGCGGGCGGGGCCTGTTGTGCGGGCGCCGAATTGCCGAAACCGGACAAGGACGGGTTCGTCTCGATGTTTAACGGGACCGATCTGACCGGCTGGGACAGCAAACCGGGCGGCTGGTGGGTCGAGGAGGGGGCGATTACGTCGGAGAGCACCGAGGCCAATCCGTGCGTCAAACCCCACTACGTGTTCTGGAAGCCGGCGCAACCGGGGGATTTTGTGATGCGGTTCCAATACCGCCTGGTGGGCGGCAATTCGGGGGTGCAGTTCCGCAGCGAGCGGCGGCCGGAATACGATGTGTGGGGCTATCAGGCGGACATGGAAGTGGGCACACAATGGACCGGCTGCCTCT
This sequence comes from Candidatus Hydrogenedentes bacterium UBA2224, assembly GCA_002348185.1. Taxonomy (GTDB): domain Bacteria; phylum Hydrogenedentota; class Hydrogenedentia; order Hydrogenedentales; family SLHB01; genus UBA2224. The sequence continues at coordinate 8,581 of DDYW01000046.1, forward strand.
TTCAGCATGACCGCAACGGCGTGGTGATGCGGGGGTACAAAGCGGTGATCGCCCACGACGGCACGCGTCAGGAAGAGGCGTTCGCCTCTTCCGAGGAACTGCAGAAGGTCATCAAACCCGGGGACTGGAACGACTACGAAATTGTCGCGGAAGGATCTAAAATCACCCTGCGGATCAACGGCACGCTGATGTGCGAGGTGGTGGATAAGGACGCGAAGATGTCCCGGTCGAGAGGATTCATCGCGCTGCAGATGCATCCCGGCCCGCCGATGAAAGTGCAGTTCAAGAACCTGCGGATCAAGATCCTGAGATAGCGCGCGGCGCTCAGTCCACGTCGGGCACGTCTTCTTCCGGTGCGTCGGGCGGCGCGGGTTCGGGGGGCTCGGGCTTTTCCGGCGTTTCCGCTTCCTGCTTGGCCGCTTCCTCTTCCGGCGGCAGGGAGAGGGTGAAGTCCACAACGCTGAACGCGAAAATGCGCGGATCTTTGTCGACGGCGCCGTCCAGCGCTCCCCAATGAACGGCGTAGGTGCCGGGCTCGAGCGGTCCCGGCAATTCCATCTGCCGAAGGAGGCCTTCGGGCTGGTCGATGGGGAGCAGCCGCACGGGCAGCTCTTTCGTGGAGGTTAGGACCTGGGCCTCTTCGAGTCCGCCTCCGGGAAGCGGGACGTACCGTTCGGTGAGGTCCATGCGGCAGAAACGCACGTCCCAATCGGGCATCTTGTAGCAGAGAATGATCGGTTCGGTGGTCGTCGTTTCCAGTTCAGGCCAGCGCCGCGTGGCATAGACGGCGTGTTTGTCTTTTGAGAGGAATTGGTCGGGCGTAATCTTGGTGGTTTCGCGGTATCGGTAGTCTTCGTACAGGTAGACGCCTTTGTCGAGGGGCAGTTCCCACAGAGACACCGTTTCGGCGGTGATGACGTGGGCGGAATTGGCCGAGACCTCGAGGGTGCCGGGCGTATAGCCCGTTTTCATGAAATGGAGCACCACGTCGCCGGGGACATATGGCAGGCGGTACTGGCCCAGGCCGTCCGTGAGCGCCTGGTCGTGCGTACCTTCGACGTGCACGGCGACACCCGGCAGGGCCTCCCCCTTGATGTTGACGACCGTGCCCGAGATGACGCTTCGGTTGCAGGCGGCCAGGAACGCCAGGCAGACCCCCGCGAAAATGATCCGTTTCATGCTCCCTCCGAGAATACCGGTTGCGGACATTATAGAAGAAGATACCCTCGGGGCTCCACGGGTTTCCTGGCCGAACCGGACGCGGTCACCCCGCCCGGCGCATGTAGTCGGCGCTGATTCTCGCGCTGTCGAGCGTATCGGCGGGGCAGGTGTCCTGCTCGACGATGAACCATTCGGCGCCCGCGGCCTTACCGGCTTCGAACACGGGCGGCCAGTCGATGATGCCGTTTCCGACTTCAGCAAAGGTGTGCGGCGTGCCGGCGGTCATGTCCTTGATGTGGAGAAGCGGACAGCGCCCGGCGTACTGGTTGATCACCGCCACGGGGTCGAGCCCGGCGTCCTTGACCCAGTAGGTATCGATCTGGGCCTGCAGGTTGGCCGGGTTCGCCGCGGCCATCATGAGGTCGTACGCATAGCCGCCGTCGAACGCGATGAACTCGTGGGCGTGGTTGTGGTAACAGAGCTGGATACCGGCCTGGCGGAGTCTCGCGCCCGCCGCGTCAAGGGCCCTGCCCGCGCCGGCCCAGTCCTCGCGCGCGCCGCCGCCCTCGAAGAAGATGCCCGTGGCAACATAGGACACGCCGAGCGCGCTGGCGGTATCAATGACGGTCTCGGGATGCCCGATCACGTCCGGATAGCCGACGTGGGCCGAGATGGGGGTGAGGCCGGCGGAGTGCATCAGCGCGCGCGCCCCGGCTGCGGTATTTCCCCCGAAGCCGGCCGTCTCGACGAAGTTGTAGCCGATCGCCTTGACCTGCTTCAGTGTCTCAAGGAAATCCTTCTCGAGATGGTCGCGAACCGTATACAACTGCAACGCAAACGGAATCGCCATGGCTCCCGTCCTTTCTTGAGGCTGCTTCAGCAAAGCCGCCCCGCGTGTCGGCATGCCGTCAGCCCAGAACGCGGTTCTTCAGAAATTCGTAACTGATTTTGCAGCACTCGAACACGTCGATGTCGCAACTGTCCTGCTCGTATACGTACCACTCGACGCCCGCCTTCCTGGCGGCGGGCAGGGTGGCGTCCCAATCCAGCACGCCGCGTCCCAGGGGCATGAAGTGGGGGCTCTTCTGGCCTTCAAGCCGGGTGAGGTCTTTGCAGTGGATGACCGGGCAGCGGCCCGCGTATTTGCGGAGCTGTTCTGCGGGGTTTGCGCCGGCCGCATATACCCATCCGAGATCGAGTTCCGCATAGAGGTTCTGAGGGCCGGTCTCTTCGTAGAGGATGTTGAGTTTGCAGCGCGGATCGCCTTCGAACTTCTCAAACTCGAACGCGTGGTTGTGGTAGGAGAGACGGATGCCTTCCCCGCGCAATTTGGCCCCGAGGGCGTCAAGCCGTTTGCAGCCGTTGCGCCAGGCCTCGAGCGTGTCTTTACAGTCGGCCATCATGCCGCCGGGCGCGACGTCCGCGGCGCCGAGGGCTTTCCAGAACGCGACCTGTCCCTCGAAATCCTTCTCGAACGCGGTGGCGTCGATGTGGCCGGCCACGGCGCGAAGGCCCGCTTCGTCCAGCGCGGCGCGGGCCTCTTCGGCGGACACGGGCGGCATGCCGCTCCACTGCACGTATTCCCAGCCGATGTCACGCAAGCGCTTGAGCGTCCCCGCGAGGTCCTGTTTGGCGGGCTCGCGCACGGTGTACAGAATGATCGCGATGTTGGGCTTTTTCATGTCGGGGCTCCTCAGCCATTAGTGGAATAGGAGCATTGTCTACGGGGCGCGGGGGGCATGTCAAACCAACGAATTCAGGCGGGGACACACTGCCGCAGCAGGGACGGCGGCGGGTGCAGGGCCCGTTCTGGGCGGCCTGGAATTACCGGGGGCCAGCTCGGCAACGGGACAATCTCCGTGTCTTGGTCGGAGAGAAAATGACCCGGATAATCGTCTCACACAAAGACGCCAACCCACCAGGAACACGGATTCCGAACCTCCGGATAAGGTGAGGAAACCTCCGCAAGGCCAATGCCAGTGGAGACGGTAGCGCACGGAGGTCTGCAGTTGCGCAGACCTCCCGCGCCCCAATGGCACGATTCACCCCGGCGTTCAAGGGGGCCGTGTCCACACCACGCCCCGCACAACGATTGCAGAATTCCGCAGCGTTGTCCCCCGCTGGCGGGGGTGGCCGCGAAGCGGACGGGGGTGGACTCTTTGGCCGAGGTAGCCCCGTCCATATTGTCCATACCGTCCATGTTGTCCATACCGTCCGCCTCGCGCGCATTTCCGCCGCGCCAACGGCGCGGAACATACCAGCCCAGCCCGCAGGGCTGGGAAAACGGATGGCCCAAGCAAGGGAAGGGCTGAAAGCCCGCGACATGTGCGGCCGGAGGTTCGTATGTACCGGTCCTTCAGACCGGAGGAGGTGTGGGAACGCCTGTACCCAGCCCTGCGGGCTGGGCTGGTATGTTATCGCGCCTTCGGCGCTTCGGAAAGCAGAAGGGTCTCTTGTTTCACCACGTGGGTGAATCGACAAAAGCCCCAGCGCCCGACGGTGCAAACGTCTGGGCAATCTGCCTTCGCGTTAGCCGGGGGTTGGGGACGGATCGAGGCCGCTCTCGATTCGCCATGACGATCAGAAGGCGCCTTATACCGCGGAGTCCAGCCGTTGGCCGAGGAGGGGTGGGGAGGCGCTGTAGCAGGCGTCGAGATCGAGAAGGACGGCGCCGGCTTTCCGGCCGGCGCAAACGCCTTTCACCTGGTAGGCGATGGGGTCGCGGGTGAGGATGGCAACGGCCATGCGGGTTCCGGGCGCCACGCCGGTGAGGCCGGCGTTCGTGAAGGGATCGCGCAGAAGCAGTCGGTTGTTGCCCGCCGGGACACAGGCCATGAGGGGAAATGCCCGGGGAAAGCCGTCGCTGTCGCGGAACGCGGCGGCGCGTACGGCGCCCATGCGGCGGAATTTTTCGGACACCTGCAGGGGCATGCACGGGCGCCTGCCGTTGCGCGCGGCAAGCGCGGCGACGGCGCGCGCACACAGGTAGTCGCCGAGAACCTGGCGCCTGCTTCGGGAGAGGGCGGGCGATACCTCGATGATCTCGATCGTGCCGGCCGCGCGGACGCCGGTGTAGGCGTTGTAGCGCAGGAGAGGCAGGGCGTTGACGAAATCCAGCCGTTCGCCGCGGGTCTCGAATCCGCGAAACCGGCCCTTGATACTCCAGCCGGTGAAGGCGTCGTCAAGAACGGCCACGCCGACCTTATCGCACGCGATGAGATTGGCGCGGGTCTTCTGCATGAGGAATTCGCCGAAGACGAGCGTGCCGTCGTGGTAGGGGTGGATGGTGATCACGGGGACGCAGTTGGGCTCGCCGTCCGTGTCCAGGGTCGCGAGAAACCTGGGCGTAAACTGACCATCCAGCGCGGTGCGGAACGGCGTGTCCAGGGTATCGGTCATGATCTTCCGGCGGTCCTTACAGGCGGTGCGCTTCCCGCGCGATGATCTCTTCCTGCATTTCGCGGCCGAGATTGGTGAAATAGGCATTGTAGCCCGTGACCCGAACGAGCAGGTTGCGGTAGGTCTCGGGATCGTTCTGGGCAGCGCGGAGGGTGTCAACGTCGACCAGGTTGAGCTGGAGCGCGGACCCGCCGTGGCGGCCATAGCCCCGCAGAAACGCCGCGAGCTTCATGAGCTGGGTGTCGTCACGCAGGAGCGACGGCGACAGCGACAGGGTGTGGGACGCGCCATTGGGAATGACCTCGAGCCCGAGATGCTCCACGGAACACGCGGCCGCGGTGGGCCCGCGGCGGTCCATGCCGGCCACGGCGGCCACGCCGTTGGAGAGGTAGGTGCCGCGTCTGCGGCCGTCGGGGGTCGAGGCCGTGCTGGGCGCGTAGGCAATGCCGTAATTCCACGAGAGGTAGCCGCCGCGGTAGCGTTTACCGGTGAGGGGCGTGCTCGCGGCGGCGGCCTCTTCGGCCCACCACCGGGTGATGTCGTGGGCCATGCGGTCGGCGTCCGGGTCGTCGTTACCGAATTTCGGCGCGCGGTTGAGGAGGAGCTGACGCAGGGGCTCGTCCCGGGCGAAATCGGTTTCGAGGGCGTCAACGAGTCCCCCCATCGAGACCAGTTTCTCCTCAAATACGAGGCGCTTGACCGCCGAGAGGGAATCGGCCGCGGTGGCCAGGGCGACGCCTTCGATGGTGATGAAATTGTAGCGCGCGCCGCCCGCGGTGATGTCTTTGCGGTTCTCGATGCAGCCGCCGACCAGCGCGGAGAGGTAGGGGGTCGGGGCATACTGCGCGCGGATCGCGTCCGCGTGGTTGGTCAGGCGGATCAGGTGCTGGAGGCAGAACGACATCTGTTTGCGGAAGGCCCGCTCGAATTCGTCCCAGGACCGCATGGCGCGCGGGTCGGGCGTTCGGGGTCCAAGCTGTTCGCCCGTTTTCTGGTCGCGGCCCTGGAACATCACGAGTTCGACCGGTTTGGCGAGGTTGAAATTGACGTCGACGGTGCCGGACCGGTCGTCGCCCTGGCGGGTGTTTTCGAGGCAGCCCACGGGGGCATAGTTCCAGAGGTCTTCCTCGGGGAGGCCTTCCCAGCGCAACCCGCGCATGGCGGCCTCGTCAAAATTGAGCAGGAACGGCGAACCCTGTGCCCGGGCCACGAGCTGGCAGACGCGCGTGAGGAGGGCGTCCGGGGTGCCGTTGTGGATGCGCACGTTGGGTTTGGGTTCGAGCAGATTCATCTCCTCGATCACGTCGAGGCAGAGTGAGGTGAGGTCGTTGGTCAGGTCCTCGCCGTGGGGTCCACATCCCGAAAGCGTCACCAGTTGCCCGAACGAGGAGGTGATGCCCTGGTTGCGGCCGACGCGTCCCTGGTAGTCGTAGGCGTAGTTGGGCTTGATCCAGAAGCAGCGGAGCAGTTCCCGAGCCCATTCCCGCGAGATGCGGCCCGAAGTCATGTCCGCGTCGTAATACGGAAACAGGTACTGGTCGAAACGGCCGAACGAGGTGCCCGCGCCCGGGTACGATTCGCAGGTCTGGACGAGCATGTGCGTGAACCACAGCGACTGGAGCGCTTCGTGGAACGTCGAAGCGGGATGGCGCGGCACAATCCGGCAAATCCGCGCGATCTCGCGCAATTCTTCCGCGCGCGCGGGCGGTGCGGTCACGGCGAGACGCTCCGCCTCGTCGGCGTAGCGATCGGCCAGGGCCAGCACGCCCCGGCAGGCGATCGCGAACGATTCGAGCGTCTGGCGTTTCCCGGGGGGGCCTTCCCGGACCAGCTCGGCGCCAATCTCCGCGAGAATGCGCTCGAATCCCCGGCGAAGCACCTTGGGGTAGTCGGGGATGAGGTGTCCGGGCACCGCGCCGCAGTTGCCGATGCCGAGTTCGGAGGTGTGGACAATGCCGCGGCGGAACGACTCGATTTCGCGGTTGAAGCGGCGCGCTTCGCCCCGCGTCAGGCACAACGAAAGGCTCGCGTTGAACTGGCCGCCAACGATGAGTTCGCCTTCAAGGATATGGACAGGGAGATGGCGCGCCAGGACCTCACGAAAGAACGTGGCCACCCGGATCGGAAGAGGGTTGCGCCAGAAATCGACCGGCAACGGCACCACCGTCGCCGCGGCCAGCAACGAATCCGCGTAGGCGGGGATGAAGGCCATGACTTCCGGCACGATCGTCCAGCGCGAGGCCACAAACACGCTGTCCCACGCCGTGCCTGTGGAAAAGGGCATCACTTCGTTACGGAAAGACCGGGTATCAAACGAGAAATACTCGTCGCGCAGGCGCTTCACCCGGTCAGACAGGTGGGCGGAAGGGTTCCAGACCGGACGCGGCTGGGCGGCAGCACCGGGGATGGGCATGATGACCGCACCTCCTTGGACCCTCACGACACGCGACACACGGGCTCCATGGTACCCGGTTTTCGACGAAACGTCAAAAACGGCCCGCCCGGGCGGGAATGCCGATCTGGCGCTCGGCGATCCCAGGCGTCTCGCCGGCATTCCTAATCCTCTCGGGATGATCCAGATGCAGGCGAGACGCCTGCGCTACAAGAGGCGAGACGCCTGCGCTACAACACGCTGCGAAATCCCCGTTTATTCTTCGATGCGCGCGGTGACGACGAAGTACAGCGCCTGACCGGGCATGAGATTCTGCTTGGACGTGAGGACCGGTTGTCCGGGCTGGAGGGTGAGGTTTCCCGCACGCAGCCCGACATTGTACCGGTTCTGATCGCCTCTCCGAGACCGAACCGGCAGCGGCACGGGCTGCCCCTCGACGGGTTGCGGCGTATCTATCTTGGGCTCAGGCAGATACAGCTCCGCACCCACAATCATCCCGTCCGCTCGGACCACGTGTTTATCGGCCGTGGATTCGATGGTCACTCGATCCACTTTAAACTGGTACGTTGACGGCTGGTCGCCGCCGAGCGGGATGAACCCATTGCCCTCGACGGCGCTGCCGTCTCGGGTGCGCATGAGAATGCGGTCCATGAGGAAGAGTTCTCCGTCGGGGAACTCTTTGCGCACTTCCTCAGTCACGGCGGCCGCGTTGTCGGGGAGCGGCTGGCCCAGCTCCTTGACGTTCGTCAGGATGTCTACGGAAAACACGACATTGGCCTCGGAAACGGGCCGGGCGGGCCGGTCGAGCTGCCGGATGATCTCTTCGGCGGACTGGACGGCGTTGGCGGGGCCATAGAGGACGATCACGTTCAGGTCCTCGATCAGCGCATACGTGAGCGGGCTTCCCCTGAATACGCTGAGGACCTGCTCCATGAGCTTGATGTCGCCCTGTTCGATGGGTACGAGCCGCGCCTCGGCCTGCGGGTCGGGCGGCGGCACTTGTGCCCGGGCAACGCCCGCGACGGCCAGGCACAGCAGCGCAAGCAGCCTGAACAGGGGCTTGGAAGAAATGGTGGATGGAACGGTGGCTTTCATGGGACTTCCCTCCGGTTGGCTCCCTCGACACCACAAGAACGCTCTACCACCCCCGATAGTTGACGATGGTGTACGCGGAACTATTCACGCGAAGTGGTCTTGTGGCCGCTTAGCGGATTCCGAACGCGTACAGGGTCGCGTTCCGGAGCCGAAACTCGAGACGTAGAGGCGTTCCCGAGAGTTCACGGAACGGACCCGGCCAGGAGACGGGCGCGTCGAGGGCGTTGTGGGTGATCGGCGCGCATTCGTCGAAACTGAATCCCGGCAGCGGCTGGCCGTCTCGCGCACACACCTGGACGCGGATTTCGCCATTCCTGGCGTCGGCGTTGAGGGTGATGCCGTCGCCTTCGACCACCAGCAGCGGTGTGCGGATGAGGCCGCCTTCCGGCCCGGCTTCGCGCCCGGCATAGCGGTCGCGTTTGATGGTGACCAGGCCGATCTGGCGCTCTTCGAATCGGTTCACCTTGTGCCCGCGCGCGTAGCCGCCGTAGTAGAGGTAGACTTCGTCGCCTACCGGGAGTTGCTCGTCGATCCAGGCGTGGGCGTGGTCCCAGGCGCCTTTTTGCGGGTCGGGATCGAAGAAATGGGCGGTGTCGCGTGTCCAGGATGTGCCGTTCCGCGACCAGGCCAGGCTGGTGTAGCCCACGCCGTAGGCGTCGGGGGGATCGGGCGGGTCGTCGGCTTTCAGGTCGTCGCGCAGGACCTTGACCATACCGATGAGCAGGTCTCCGCGGCGGAGATAGCCGTCCATGGCGTAGAACTGGGTTTCACCGTCATCCACGGAATCGTCGGGAAGCACCACATGATGGGCGGGCGTCCAGTGAAGCAGGTCGGTGCTGAAACTGTGCATGGTGATGCGCCGGTTGCCCGACCAGGCGGGGCCGGTCCGGTACACGGATACGGTGGCCACATAGCGTCCGAACAAGGAGTCGTGATACAGGCCGGTGATGTCGTGGTTGTGGTAAATGAGGGGAGTGCTTGCGATGGGCGTCCACGCCAGGCCATCCGGTGAGGTGGCAACTTTAAACCCTCCGTCCCTCCACCACGCGAAGGCGTAGCGATGTGCCGGAACAGCGTATTCGGCGCCCCGATCGACGATGCTCACGCCAAACTGAATGGGCGCGGGATCCTGCAATGTGCGCGCAGGGCGCTCCCAATGGATCCCGTCGCTGGATTCCAGGTAATTGATGTGGGAATCGGCCATGGAGTCGCTCGCGCGGCCGCCATACCAGATGCGGAACCGGCCGGTGGCGGGGTCCCGGAGGATGGTCATGTAGGGCTGGAAGCAACCGTCTTCTTTGCCGGTCACGATCGGATTGGGGATGTCGGGAGTGCGCCGCGGAACGTTGACGACGCGCTGCGCGTCTTTCGAATCCGCGACCAGGTAGTCGTCGATGAAGAGCTGCGGTCCCCGGACAAGATACACCGGTTCGGTCTCCGGCACTTGGCGTCCGGGGGCGTACAGGCGCGCGTGCGTATTCGAAACCGGCACGTCCTCGGCGCTTCTGACCACCATGGCGCCGGCCCGCTCGCGATCATCGAGGGTATGCGAGAACGCGGCCGCCGGAACGAGTTCGCGTTCGTGGCCGTCCCATTGCCAGAACAGGCGCATGTGGGCCGTGCCGCCGTTTTGGAAGAACTCGACGCGGATAGGGAAGGGCTTCCCGGCCTCGTCGAAGGAGAAGGTCCCCCGGCGGGGGCCATCCTCGGTCCATCCGTCGATGATCAGCGTGTCCCCAATCCATACGCGGCACCCGTTGTCGGCTTCGGCCTCAAAAGTGACTTCGCCGCTTGCCGGCGCCGTGACGCGTCCCAGCCAGACCCGCGAAAAGTCGCTGATGGCCGTGCCCGTGTCGAGGTCGATGTGCGGGTCGACGCCCGCGTCTCCGGGACGCGTGAAATTGGAGCCGTTGAAGAAGACCCACGCGAGACCGGGTTGCATGTCTTCACCGGGGACGCCTGCGGCGGACAGTGTCGTCAGGACGAGTGCCAGGAACCCTGTCATGTCCATCAATACCCCCTCCTCTTCGAGCGCCGGAAACACCCCCCGCGGGCATGTCCTGATGACATGCACAAAAGCCCGGTGCATGCCTCATCGTGTGGTGCGTTTCTTCAACCTGCTCATTCCGGGTTTTCCCGGACCATCTCCCTCGAAATCTTCCGCGACGTTTCCATGAAAGCCCGTACGTTCTCCTCGGGCGTGTCGCGGGGAACCATTTCGCCGGAATTCATGACGTGGCCGCCGTGGCAGCTTACAGTGCGCGCGATACGCTCCACTTCGCGGGCCACGTCGTCCGGCGTGCCATTCATGAGGATGCGGATGGGGTCAACATTGCCCGACAGGCAGACGCGGTTGCCGGCGATCTCCCGCGCGGTCTCGATGGCGATGCCGGGTCCCACGCTGAGAATGGAGAATCCGGCGCCCGCCATGAGGTCCATCATCGCGGGCAATTCCTCACTGGCGTGATAGATCGTGATGCCGCCGGCTTCTTTGTACGCATCCGATACCCGTTTCGCCGGTTCCAGGGCGAATTCCCGGTAGGTGTCCGGGCTGATCAGGTGGCCGGAAGCGTTGCAGTCGCCGAGCCAGATGGCGTCGGCCCCGGCCTGAAGCTGGTCCAGGCCGAACCGGGCCTGGTACTCCACGAAGAATTCCAAGGCATCCCGCAAGAAGTCCGGCTGGGTGATCGGCAGCAGCATCGTCTCATTCAGGCCGAAGGTCAACGCCACGGAACTGAACGGCGCGGCAGTCCGGCCCGTGACGCATACCGTGTTGCCGAAGTGGCTTTTCACGGCGCTGATGGCGTCCAGCAGGATTCCCATACGCCCCTCGACGCGGTATCCGAGGGAATTGAGCGTTGCGAGGGAACTCTCGTTCGCGGGGAGGTAGTCGCAAGTTGCGGGAAGGATGTCGCCCTGGCCCTTCACGCCCACGCCGAGGGTCTCGAACTCGAGGCAATCGTCGACCTGCAGCCACGCCCAGTCGTAGTCGAACCGCTCAATGGTCTCGATCTGCACCCGGGCCATTTCCTTCGCGTTCGAATTGTAGCGGTCGTACCGGCTGCCGCAGACCCGCACATCCATCTCCTCGCTGCAGATAAACGTCGGAAGCCGATCGGGCCGTTTCATGTTGATCGCCGCCCGGATGTCTTTGAGTACGCCTCGATAGGCCATGGCGCGCGCTCCTTTGCCGCTGCGTGGTGGGAATCAGCATGGCACGGTCAGGAGACGGGTGCAAGCAGGCCGCCTTCCAAAGCGGTCAACATCCTGCGAGCAAGATTTTCCTCGGGGCGCCGGGGGCGGCGGTGGACCGAGTGGACCCTATGGACCCTATGGACGGTATGGACCAAATGGACGGGCCTGCATGAACGATTGTGAAGGGGCCTATTCCTCCTGTGCAGAACCCCGCGGGCCCGCGTGGTCATTCGAACAGCCCGGCATGCTGCCTTCTTGTAGCGCAGGCGTCTCGCCTGCATCCGGATCGTCCCCAGAAGATAGAGAAGCAGGCGAGACGCCTGCGCTACAAGACAAGAATGACTCCGCAAAGATGGTCCGGAGAAGAGGACAAAGAACGGGAACATGTTCCAGACGCCGTCCGTGGCGCGACTACGTGTCCCCGTTCGAACACGCGCGGCAATTCCGGCCAAGCGAGAAGGGCCGGCATCCCTGGTGGGGATGTCGGCCCGAGGTGGTCGACTATAGTCTGTCCGGTCTTATTCCACGGTCACGCTCTTGGCGAGGTTGCGGGGCTGGTCGACGTCGCAGCCGCGGTTGGCGGCGATGTAGTAGGCCAGCAACTGAAGCGGCACGGCGACGATGATGGGGCTGAAGGGCTCATAGCATTCGGGCACCCAGAGGACGTCGTCGCTGTGGGCCTTGATGCCCTCGTCGCCGCGGGTCGCGACGTTGAGGCAGATGCCGCTGCGCGCGCGGATTTCCTGGATGTTGGACACGGTCTTGTCGTAGGTCTCACCCTGCACCGCGATGCTGACCACGGGCAGTTTGGTGGTGACGAGGGCGATGGGTCCGTGTTTCATCTCGCCGGCGGCGTAACCCTCGGCGTGGATATAGCTGATTTCCTTCAGCTTGAGTGCGCCTTCCAGCGCGCTCGGGTAATTGTAGCTGCGACCCAGGAAGAGCGCGTTGAACGTGTCGAGATACTTGGGGTTCTTGGCGCAGTTGACGATGTTCTCCTGGTGGTCGAGGATCCACTGGATCTTGTCGGGAATGGCGCGGAGTTCGGCGATCATCGTGCGGGCTTCTTCCTTCGAGATCGAGCCGCGGGTCTCGCCGAGCCAGATCGTGAACAGGGCGAAGCACGTCACCTGGGAGGTGTAGGCCTTCGTCGAGGCGACCCCGATTTCGGGTCCCGCCTGCTGGTAGATCACCCCGTGGGATTCGCGCGCGACGCTCGAACCGACCGCGTTGACGATCGAGGCGACTTTGGCGCCTTTGCTCTTGGCGATGCGGATGGCTTCGAGGGTGTCGGCGGTCTCGCCGGACTGCGACACCGGGATCATGATGGTGTTTTCGGGGATGATGGGATCGCGGTAGCGGTACTCGGAGGCGATGTCCAGTTCGACCGGTACGCGCGTGAACTTCTCGATGAGGTATTTGCCGACCATCCCGGCGTGCCAGGCAGTGCCGCACGCGACGATGTGGATCTGTTTGCAGGCCCTCAATTCATCGAGGCCGATGTTCATGTCCTTGAGCTGCACTTCTTCCGAGCCCTCGGTGACGCGGCCGCGCAGGGTGTTGCGGATGACGTCGGGCTGCTGGTTGATTTCCTTCAGCATGAAGTGCGGGAAGCCCTCTTTCTCCGCGGCCGCGTCGTCCCAGTCAACCTGTTTGATTTCGAGGGTGACGGGAGTGCCCTTGAGGTCTTCGATCTTGTAGCCGTCGCGGCGGATTTCGCAGACCTGGCCGTTGTCGATGTAGAGGACTTTACGGGTGTATTTCATGATGGCGGGCACGTCGGACGCGATGAACGCTTCGCCGTCGCCCAGGCCGACAATGAGGGGGCTGCCGTGACGGGCCGCGACCAGCACGTCGGGGTTATCCTGGCAGATCACGCCAATCGCATAGGCGCCTTCGACATCGTGGAGGGCGCGTTTGACGGCGGCGAACAAATCGCCCTGGTAGTACTTGCGCACGAGATGAGCGATGGTCTCGGTGTCGGTCTGGCTGCGGAATTCGACGCCCTCGGCCTGGAGCTGCGCGCGCAGTTCCTGGTAGTTCTCGATGATGCCGTTGTGAACNNATGATGCCGTTGTGGACCACCGCGATCTCTTTGGGGCCGTCAAAGTGCGGGTGCGAGTTGACCTCGCTCGGCACGCCATGGGTGGCCCACCGCGTGTGGCCGATGCCGAGGGGCGATACGAGCGGGGTTTTTTCCAGTCGCTCATCGAGCAGCTTCAGCTTTCCCAGGCTCTTGATGCATTCAAGCTTACCGTTCTTGATCACGGCCACGCCCGCGGAATCGTAGCCGCGGTATTCGAGCCGGTGCAGGCCGCTCATGATGATCTCGGTCGCCTGCTTGTCTCCGATGTACCCCACTATTCCACACATTGCTCTTCCTGCTCCTTTTCACGGTTAGTCGTGCGCCTCAGGGCGCCGAACGAGCGTACACACCGGGCCGCGGCCTAGCCGAGGCCAAACAACCGCACAAACAGTTCCCGCGCGAAGAGCGCCAGCGCCGACATGACGACACCCGCGATGCATACGCCGCAGAAACATGCACACAAGGTCTTGTACCACTTCAATCCAAACAGGTGGCCGGCCATGGCGCCGGTCCACGCGCCGGTCATCGGAAGCGGAATGGCCACGAAAATGGTCAGCCCCCAGAACTCGTATTTTTCAATATCCTTGCCTTTGCGGCGCGTGCGGGCAAAGAGCCACTCGACAACGCGGTCGCCGCGCTCCCATCGCCGCACAAAGTCCGTGATGGGCTGCAAGAGAAACACGATGAACGGAATGGGCAGCATGTTGCCGAACACCGCCAGGCTGTACGCCTGCCACAACGGCAGAGGCTCCTTCCACAGGAGCGCCACGGGCAGCGCGCCGCGAAGTTCCAGAATGGGCAGCGTCGCCAGAAGCACGGTGGCTACCGGCAACGAGAACGTGCTGGTGAAGAACTCGACCAGGTGCTCTTTCACAGCGCGATACCCCATTCCGCCAGGGCGGCCATCGCGCCCTGGTTGGTTGCGTCCCGGTGCAACGGCGTCAGGCTCACCCGGCCTTCCAGGACCGCCTCGAAATCGGTGCCCGGCGCCGCGACGTGGCTCGGTTCTGCCCCGCCAATCCAGTAATACACGCCGCCACGGGGATCCGTCCGGCGAATGATCTCGTCTTTATAGTCGCGCCGCCCCATGCGGGTCACGGCGACGCCCCGCAACGCCTCAAAGGGCATATCGGGCACGTTCACGTTCAACACCGTGTCCGGCGGCAGGCCCCGGTCCAGGGCGTGCCGCGCGACCACCGCGGCCACGCGTGCGGCGGTCTCCAGGTGCTTTGGACCGTACGCCACGTCCGACACCGCAAAGGCCGGCAGGCCCAGCAGCATGCCTTCGCGCGCGCCCGCCACGGTCCCGGAATACGTCACGTCATCGCCCAGATTGGCGCCCGGATTGACCCCGGATACCACCAGCGACGGGCGCCGTGGGAGCAGGTCCCGCACCGCCAGCATCACGCAATCCGCCGGCGTGCCATCCACCATGAACCACTGCGGCCGCACTTCCGTGACCCGGAGCGGGCGGTGCAGCGATACGCCATGGCTCACCGCGCTCTGTTCCCGGTCCGGGGCGTACACCCAGACCTCGCCCAGCGCGCCCAGGGCCTGGGCCAGCATCAGCAAGCCCGGCGCCTGCACACCGTCGTCGTTCGTTACCAGTATCAGGGGGTCGGTCATGCTTGCTCGCCGGAGCCCGGTTGGGGACTCCCGCCTCTATTCGCTCCCGGCGGCGGCGCCGTTTGCCCATCACAACAGATTCGTCGGGGAATCGGGGATGCCCTCGCGCATGCCTCCGGATGTATGGCGGAACGGAAAGAAAGGCAGGGTTCACCCGCTCGACTGCATAAACGCTGCGAAAGGGTATCACAGGCGTCTGGCGGCAATCAAACGGACGGGCCCCGAACGATACAGAATACACGCCCGCCACCAACGCACAAACAAACCGCCAATCGCCTCATATTCCGCACGTTCGAACGGAGACACCTACCCGCGCCGCGGACCCCGCCCGGCCAGAAATCTGGCCACAAAGAGCGCAGAGACCACCACGTTTGAGCGCCCCACGGAAAAACGGACCTCGTGCAGCGCAGGCGTCTCGCCTGCATTCTTGATTCCCCACCCGGAGCCGGATGCAGGCGAGACGCCTGCGCGACAAGAGTCGAGACGCCTGGGCTGCAAGAATGAAAGCGTTCTTGCAGCCCCGTAGGGGCGACCGAGAATAGCCCGGGAGGACCGGATTTGCAGCCCCGTAGGGGCAACCGAGAATAGCCCGGGGCAAGTCACG
>DDYW01000164.1 GCA_002348185.1 Candidatus Hydrogenedentes bacterium UBA2224
GCCCCGGGTTTCAACCCGGGGTTCACGCGGCACCAAAGGCGCCAAGTCCCGTAGGGGCGGCAGACACTAGCGCCACGGGATTTTAAAACCGTTGTGCGGGTCGTGTCCCCAACTGGCGGGGGCCGCGTAAGACAGCGTCTGTAAATTTGGGGTAGACAAAAGGGCCCATGGTTCGCTGTCTCCTGTTCCTGTCTTCGTGATACCATACGGTTCCCGGCCGCACATGTCGGATGCGGACGGTCAACCGCGGAAATCCGAACGATGAGCAACGATACCTACCGGTACATTTTCGGTCCTGTCGTGTCGCGCCGTATCGGGCGCAGCCTGGGCGTGGATCTGTTGCCGCCCAAGACGTGCACCTACGATTGCGTCTATTGCCAGTTGGGCCGCACCACGCACAAGACGGCCGAGCGCGGCGAGTTCGTGCCGCTCGAGGACGTCCTGGCCGAATTGCGTCGAAAACTCGATGAAGACCGTCACATCGACTACATCACGGTGGTGGGCTCGGGAGAACCCACCCTGTACAGCCGGCTGGGCGAGTTTATCGCCGCCGCAAAGCGGCTGACCGATGTGCCGGTCGCGGTCATCACGAACGGCTCGCTCTTCTGGCGGCCCGAGGTTCGCGCCGAACTGCTGCTTGCCGACCTGGTGATTCCGTCGCTTGACGCAGGCGACGAGGCCATGTTTGAAGATGTCAACCGGCCCTGTGACGGAATCGCTTTCGAGCAGATGGTTGAGGGACTGGTCGCGTTCCGGCGGGACTTTCCGGGGCAGATCTGGCTCGAGGTGTTGTTGCTGGCCGGTGTGACCGACGAGCAGGTCGCGCGCATCAAGGCGCTCGCGGAGACGATCCGCCCCGATCGCATTCAACTGAATACTGCCGTGCGGCCGCCCACCTTCTCGACGGCGCGGCCTCTGACCGCCGAGGCGTTGAGCCGAATCGCCGCCGTGCTTGGAGAACACGCCGAGGTGGTGGCCGATGTCGCGCCCGCGGAGGACGCCGCGCACCGCTCGGCAACGCCCGGGGAAGTGCTGAACATGCTTCGCCGGCATCCCGCGTCCGTCAGTGAAACCGCCATAAACCTCTCCATTACCGAACAGAATGCCCGGGAATGCATCGAGATTCTTCTGGATTCGGGGGAGATCGAAGCGCACCGGCTCGAGAAGGCAACCTACTTCCGCGCGCGAACCGGCTGAACCGGGCTGCGGGACGACCACAAGGACTGTACATGCATCAGGATAAGGTCAGAGTCGTTTTCCAACCGTATGGCCGGACTGTGCGGGTGCCCGTGGGCATTACCGTGCGCGAGGCGGCCTCGCTCGCGGGGATCCCGCTGGAATACCCGTGCGGAGGGCAGGGCACCTGCGGCAAATGCCGGGTGACTCTGCCGGGCGCCCACAGCCAACCCACCCCCGCTGAGTTGACCCTGCTTTCCGCGGACGAGCGGGGCGCCGGCTCCCGCCTGGCCTGCCAGACCCGTCTTCACGAAGACACCACGGTGGAGATTCCGGAGTCCAGCATGCCGCTGGGAAAGAACCAGATTCTGGCCGGGCGCTCTGCCGCGGTTTCCGCGGCGGCCGACCCGCCGGTCCGGCCGGTACCCGTAACGATGCCCGCTCCGACGCTGACCGATGACCGCCCCGACGCGGAACGCCTTCTCGAATCCGCGCGTGCCGAGTCCATCGAGCCGGCACTGCTGTACGAACTGCCGGGGCTGCTGCGCGGCCACGATTTCCGGGGGACGGCCATCGTGGCCTCGGGCCGCGTGCTTGATTTTGCCGGCGGCGCGGGGGAGCCGCCGTGCCTGGCCGCGGCATTCGATGTCGGCACGACCACGCTCGTGGGGGAGCTTCTCGACTTGCGGACCGGCGCGATTCGGGGCTTCGCCTCGCGCATGAATCCCCAAACCGTTTTCGGGGACGACGTGCTTTCGCGCATTACCTACGCCTCGCGCGGTCCCGAAGCGCTGCGCGAGGTCCACAACACGGTGGTATCGGCGCTCAACGACATGCTGGCCGAGATGTCGGCGCAGGCGGGGACCCCGGTGAAGTGCATCTATGAGGTTGCGGTCTCGGGCAACACCACCATGGAGCATTTTTTCGCGGGTCTGAATCCGAACGCGCTGGGCATGGTGCCGTTTGTGCCTGTAGCGCGCCGGGGGCTGAATCTGGACCCCGGGCGGGTGGGCGTCGCCATGAACCCCCGCGGACGGGTGTATGTGTTGCCGGTCATCGGCGGTTTTGTCGGTGGGGACACCGTCGCGGGCATTGCCGCCACCGGGCTGGAAGAGGCCGAGCGTCCGGCTTTGCTCATCGACATCGGCACGAACGGCGAACTCGCGCTCATCCACAACGGCCGCCTGTCGGCTACGTCGTGCGCGGCGGGTCCCGCGTTTGAGGGGGCCCGGATCTCCTGCGGGATGCGGGCGGCCGCCGGGGCGATTGAGGCCGTGGACCTGGGCGACGATGTGCAGGCCACGACGATCGGCGGCGTTCCGCCCATCGGGCTGTGCGGGTCCGGTCTCATCGACCTGGCGGCGGAACTGTTGCGGAAAGGCATTCTCCAGAGCCAGGGCTTGTTCCTTACGCGCGACGCGTTGCCCGGCAGTCTGTCGCCGGCCCTGCGCGACCGGGTGGTGGACCAGCCGGAGGGGACCGCCTTCGTGCTGGCCCGCGCGGATGAGACACGCTCGGGGCGCCCGCTTTTCCTTACCCAGCGGGACGTGCGCGAACTCCAACTGGCAACCGGCGCCATCCGTGCGGGGATTTCCATTCTCCTGAAACGCGCGAACCTCGAGCCAGCCCAGTTGGACCGCGTTCATGTGGCCGGGGGATTCGGTAACTACATCCGGCTGCTTAACGCGCAGCGCATCGGGCTCTTGCCGGAAACCTTGCGCGAGGACCAGTTCAGTTTTGTGGGCAACACCTCGCTCGAAGGCGCCCGTGCCGCCGTCCTTTCCCTGGGAGCACGGGCGAGGGCGGAGGCCATATCCTGCGCGACCCGTCATTTCGACCTCTCGTGCGACCCGGAATTCCAGACCGAGTTCGCCATGGCCATGTTCTTTCCCGATGCCCCGCCGGATTAAGCCGCCTGACGGACAGGAAGGCTGACCTGCGCGTGGCTCCACCGCCGCGGATGCGAGACTGCACATTGGCGACTAACGTGCGGATATGCGATCATAAGTCAAAGGACGCCGAGCCGGGCTCGTGCCCGGGGTATGTTTGAAGGGCCACAGCAATGGACGCGCAGTTCACCGTGTTGATGAAGCACAGCTCCGACGCCGTCCTGCTGATTGACGCCGTCTCGGGGAACGTGATGGACTGCAACGCCGCGGCCCTTCGTCTTCTGAAAACGCCGCCCGGCCGCATTCTGGGCCGGCATCACACGGCCCTGTATCCCCCGGACGCGCGCGCAGCGTATGGCCAACGGTTTGAGCAAATCGCCGCGGGCGCCCCTGTCAGCGCGGTTGAGTGCCAAATGCAGCAAGGGGACGGGGAGATCGTCTGGACCGAAATGAGCGGCAGCGTTTGTGATGCGAATGGCCGCAGCGTCGTGCTCAGTACCTTTCAGGACAGGACGGAACAGCGACGGGCGAATGAAGAGAACCGGCGTTTGAAACGCATCCTGCTGGCGATCAACGCGTGCGACGAAGCCATCATGGAAGCCAGCAGCGAAAGCCAATTGCAGGTCCGGATCACGAAATTGCTCGTTGAGTCCGGGGTGTGCCGCATCGCCGCCCTGGTCTGTTTTCACAACGACTGCCCGGCAATCGTCGCACAGAGCAGCCGCGACGGCCTGCTGGTGCAACGTGCCGACGTGCCGGCGCTGTGCGAGGCGCTGCGCTGGCCCTGCGCCGGGGGCGCGGCTGCTATGGGTGTCCAGATTGCGCGGTTTGCGGCGGATGCACCGGCGGCGCCCTTTTCCTGGGCCGTTGCGTCCGGCGAGTGCCCCGTGAGCCTGGTGTCGTTCCCCATCGATTGTGCCGGGCAGGAGTCGGGGGCGCTCCTGCTATGCTCCTGCGAGTGCGGGGCGTTTGAATCTCAGGAACTCGACATGCTTGGCAAGGTTGCCGACCACTTGCGGAACGGCATCGAGACCATCCGCACGCGCTCCGAGCGCGACCAGGCGCTCGAGGATCTGCGGTTCCGCCTGGGCCTGGAGGCCATCCTGTCATCGGCGATTCGCGCGTTCTTCAACCTGACGGGGCAAAGCGTGGACGCCTCGGTTCAGGCGGCCTGGGGGCGCATCAGCGAGTTTCTCGGAATCGACCACAGTTTCTGTGTCCTGTTTGAGAAGGACGGCTCAACCGAAAGCATATTTGAATGGCATGCCCCCGCGCACGGCGGCACGCCCCATGAGGCTTCCGAGATCGTGCTGGCATCCCTGTCCAGGCGCTGTCCCGCCGAATTGAAGCGGGGGGAGCCCCTCGTGGTCAACGCCGACGTGCCGGACTCCGCCGGGCGGCGCACGGAGCTGGAATTGTGCGGCGCTCTCGGGGCGCGCGGCGTGCTGCTTGTTCCCGTTCAAGATGAAGGCCGGCTCGCGGGAATTCAGGCGCTTTTCTCCGTCACCCAACGCCGGTCGTGGGCGCATGAAGACATCGCAATGCTCAAGTCGGCCGGCCAGATCATCCTGGGCGCCGTACGGCGTGCCCGGACCGCTCAGGTGCTGCAGGAAAGCGAAGAGCGCCAGCGGCTGGTGCTGGATGCGGCGTCGAGCGGAGTGATCGATGTCGATTTCGTGACGGGCCGCGTCTTCTTTGGCGACAACTGGGCGCGGATGCTCGGCTACGAACGGCACGAGATCGAGCCCACCATCGAGGCCTGCGGTCGATTGATGCACCCCGACGATGTCCCCCTGGTCCGCCAGGCGTTCGAAGAGCATGTCTCGGGCCTGAGCCCGCAGTATCTCGCCGAATTCCGCCTGCGCACCCGGGACGGCGACTGGCTGTGGGTGGTCAGCCGGGGCAAGGTCGTGGAATGGGAGGGAGACCGTCCCCGGCGCTTTCTCGGAACCCACACCGACATTTCGGACCGAAAGCGGATCGAGAGCGCCCTGAAGTGGCGCGATGCCCGGCATCGGGCGCTGCTGGAGGCGATTCCGGATACGCTCCTCCGGGTGCGCCGGGATGGCGAGGTACTTGATGTACACGCTCTGGACCAGACCCCACTCGCGGATATGGCGCGCACCACGCTCGGGCAGCGGCTCTTCGATGTGTTTCCGGATGTCGTCGCCGAACTGGCGATGCATCATATTCACCGCGCCCTCGACCAGAATCAGACGGAGGTGTTCGAGTTCCATCTCGATTCTGACGGCGTGGAAGGCGCGTTTGAGGCGCGTACCGTGCCCGCCGACGAGTCGGAAGTGATGCTGATCATCCGCGACGTGTCCGAACGCAGCCGTCTGGAGCGCGAAATTCTCGAGGTCAGCGAACGCGAGCGGGCACGCATCGGCCAGGACCTGCACGATGGTCTGGGCCAGCAACTGGTCGGCATCGGGTTTCTGGTCAACGCCCTGGCGAGCGAACTCGAGCGCGAAACGTCTCCGCTGGCCGAGAACGGCCGCAACATCGCGGCGCTGGTCGCCGAAGCTACCGAGCAAAGCCGCTCGCTCGCCCGCGGGCTGCACATCACGGGCCTCGAAGAGGATGGATTGGCACGAGCCCTCGAGGAGCTGACGGGCCGCACCCGCGCAGTCTATGACACCGAGTGCCGGTTTCTCTGCCGGGGAGCCATCCGGCTGTCGGCCGAAGAGGCCAATCAGCTCTACCGGATCGCTCAGGAAGCGGTCACCAACGCGGTCCGGCATGCCCGCGCGGACACTATCGTGGTCAGCTTGTCGCAGAATGAGCGACGGGTCCGCCTGGTCATTGAAGATGACGGGTGCGGATTCGGGCCGATGCGAGACCGGAGCAGCGGCCTGGGGCTGAATATCATGCGCTACCGTGCCCGGGTCGTGTCCGCAAGCCTGGAAGTCGATTCGGAGCCGGGCCACGGGACGCGGATCATGTGTTCACTTCCGCTCTTAAGGCGCGTATGATGGGGGGGATGGGAAGACGTGGGGCGGGCGCGTCGGATGCGTGTCAGGCCAGCTCACCCGGGGCGGGAATTCCCGGCGCTTCCTCACAAGCGGGGACTAGACCATGAAAGCGGCAGTACTCATCGTTGACGACCATCCCATAGTCCGGCAGGGACTCAAAATGCTGATCAATCAGGCGGACGACCTCGAAGTCCGGGGCGAGGCCGAAAACATGGCCGACGCGCTGGCCGCCATGGAGTCCCTGCATCCCGATATCGTTATCGTTGACATCTCCTTGAAGGGTCCGAACGGGATCGAACTGCTGGAGGCGATGAGACAACGGTTTCCGGATATCCCCGCATTGGTTCTTTCCATGCATGACGAATGGCTGTTTGCGGAGCGGGCCCTGCATGCCGGCGCGCGCGGCTATGTCATGAAGCAGGAAGCTACCGAGCGGGTGGTGATGGCGATTCACCGCGTGCTGCGTGGCGATGTCTATGTGAGCGCCAAGATTGCGGAGCGTGTGCTGCACCGCATTGTGGGCGGGCGGAAGGCCGAAAGCGAATCGCCGCTGGACCAGCTTACGAATCGCGAATTACAGACCCTGCAGATGCTTGGGAAGGGTTTGAGCACCAAACAGATCGCTGCCCAGCTCAATCTGAGCGTCAAGACTGTCGAGACTTACCGCGAGAACCTCAAGCGCAAACTCAATCTCGACAGTGGTTCCGAGTTGATCCGGTACGCCATCCACCGCTCCAACGAGATGCCCCTGCCCTGACTGTGGGTTAACACGCTGAATATCCGGCATCGAACGGCGATTTCTGGAACCCCGTCAAATGATTCCCCTTCAGGTAAAACCCTACAAGATTATCAGGGTTTGACGTATACCAAAAAGGGGGGCGTCCTGATTACAGACCCCATCATGATGTGGTTAAATCGTGTCAGCTTAGAGACAGTGCCGCGGGGAACACCCCCGGAAGCAGACTCGGCGAGACCGAAAGTTGAAGCATTATTCCTGCCGCGAGGCCGCCCGGAGGCGGTTTGCCCTTACATGCAACAGGAGCCTCCGTTAGATGCCGCACCAGGGCGAGTTTCCTGGGGTGAAACACCTGCTGACCTCGCCAGGCCCTCATTTTCTGGCGGCCAGCGGCAGTCTTAACAACGCCCCCGCAGCGTGGCGTCCGGTGTATGAGCAGTCTGCAGGCCCCTACCACTGGACATTGTCTCTGCCGGACGCCACGCCTCCCATATATCCCCTCACGAATCCAATGGATCCCCAAATCAATGCTTTCGAGCATGGTGTCTTTTTCCCGTCACTCCTGCCGCTCTTTTCTTTCAATCCACATAGTCCCTCACAAGCCTCTGCGATCGGTCAATACGGCCCAAGACAGGCGTAATCGTACGGCCGCACGGCCCCCGCTACACTTCTCGACCGGCGTTTACAACCGGCTCTATTGCCCGCGTCAAGAAGTTTCTGTAA